>JBQCDC010000024.1:0-6617 GCA_051961575.1 Marmoricola sp. | reverse complement strand
TTCGAAGGTGGCCGGATCGTCGGAGCGGTCATCGGCGATCTCGGGTTCGGCAGCCTGCTTGGTACGCCGCGTGTTCTGGCGCTGGCGCAGCAGGTCGCGCACCTGGTCGGGTTCGAGCAGTCCGGGGATCCCGAGGAAGTCCATCTCCTCGTCCGAGCCCACGTGGACCTCGCCCTCGTGGCCGAAGGCGTCACCTTCGTAGAGGACTCGATCGAAGCGCGCATCGGATCCCAAGGCCTCGAAGGCGAACTCGGGCTCCTCGCCCGTTGACTCCTCACGATTCGCCTCGGCCAGTAGGCCGTCCTCGAGACCGTCGTCCTGGGCGGCGTTCGGGCTCCGCAGGACGTGGTCGCGCGCGACCTCCATCTCCGCGGCGAAGCCGAGCACGTTGTCGACCGAGGGCAGGAAGACCGATGCGGTCTCGCCGCGCTTGCGCGCGCGCACGAAGCGGCCGATCGCCTGGGCGAAGAACAGCGGGGTCGCGGTGGTCGTCGCATAGACGCCGACCGCCAACCGCGGTACGTCGACGCCTTCGGACACCATCCGCACGGCCACCATCCAGCGCTGGTCGCCCTCGGAGAAGGACGCGATCCGCTTCGAGGCAGCCTTCTCGTCGGACAGCACGACGACCGGCTTCTCCCCCGAGATCCCCTGCAGGATCTTCGCGTAGGCGCGGGCGGAGTCCTGATCGCTGGCGATGACGAGTCCGCCTGCGTCAGGGACGTGACGTCGGACCTCGGACAGGCGGGTGTCGGCGGCGGCGAGCACGGCGGGGATCCACGAGCCGCCCGGATCGAGCGCGGTCCTCAGCGCCTGCGCAGCGAGGTCCTTCGTGAGTGGCTCACCTAGCCGAGCGGAGATCTCGTCACCGGCATTCGTGCGCCACTGCATCGTGCCGCTGTAGGCCATGAAGAGCACCGGGCGGACCACGTGGTCGCTCAACGCCTCGGCGTAGCCGTAGGTGTAGTCCGCGGCACTACGGAGACCGCCGTCGGCCTCGTGGACGTAGTTCACGAACGGGATCGGATTCACATCCGAGCGGAACGGGGTGCCGGTCAGGCACAGCCGCCGACGAGCCGGCTCGAACGCCTCACGGACCGCCTCGCCCCAGGACATCGCGTCGCCGGCGTGGTGCACCTCGTCGAGAATCACCAGCGTGCGCGCGCGTTCCACGCGAAGTCGATGCGCTTGAGGATTCGTCGCCACACCCGCATAGGTGACCGCGACGCCGCGGAAGTCCTTGCTGGAGCGACTGCCCGGCGAGTAGTTCGGGTCGAGCGCGATGCCGACCTTCGCGGCCGCCTCGGCCCACTGTGTCTTGAGGTGCTCGGTCGGTGCGACCACCGTGATGCGATCGATGATCCGACTGCTCAGGAGCTCGGAGGCGAGCGTCAACGCGAAGGTGGTCTTGCCTGCGCCTGGCGTCGCTACCGCGAGGAAGTCGCGGGGCGAGGACTCGAAGTACTGGGTGAGCGCTGCGGCCTGCCAGGCGCGCAGACGCCCGGCCGTCCCCCATGCAGCCCTGTCGGGATATGCAGGAGAGAGGTCAAGCCGGGCGTGAGCCTCCGGGCTCAAGCCTCCCCGCCCGAGTGAAGGCTTTCCCACACGTCCTTGCATTCAGGGCACACGGGAAACCTCTCGGGATCGCGGGTGGGCACCCATACCTTGCCGCAGAGCGCGACAACCGGGGTCCCGTTGATCATGGCATCCATGAGCTTGTCCTTGGGCACATAGTGCGAGAACCGCTCATGATCCCCCTCGTCTGTGGGGATGACCCTCTCGTCGATACGGGTGTCTTCGAGGACGTCCGTTCCGAAGCCGGCAGGTCTTGTCACTCGGTCCATGTTACCCGGGTGGTCCGGGTGGTTGCCGAACTGAAAAGGGCTGCCCCGAGACCAAGAGCCGCCGCTTCACGGTGGATTGGCCTCGAGACAGCCCTTTTCAGTTCTTCAATTGGCAGTCTGCGGGGCGGCGGACTGGTGTCGTTGGCGTGCTCGGCTTGGGGCAGAGTCCTAGGCGGGCCGGTAGGTCCGTCAGGTCACCCCACTTGAACTCGTCCAACGCGAGTCAGGCAGCGAGGACGGCGCGGATTCGATCGATGAACGAACCCTGGACCTCGTTGGCCTTGGCTTCGGCGATCTCCGCCTCGGGGATGTCCGACACGTCGGTCATCGTGCGGGCGACGGCTTCGACGCGGGCGCCGGCGCGGGCGGCCGCGTGGCTCTCGTCGTTGGAGGCGCCGGCGGCGGCGGCGAGGCGCCACCACTCGCGCTCCTGGGCACGGTGCATCGCCTCGGACATCGTGTGGTCGATCGGGTTGGCGGTGTACTGGTCGATGATCAGGCGGACGCCGGGCATCTCGTTGCTGGCGCGGCGCCAGGCGCTGGCCACCGCGTGCTCGAGGTCCATGGGCTGAGCCATCAGCTCGCGCTCAACGGCGCCGGAGAGGCGCGCGTGCCACTTCAGCATCAGCGCGGAAAGCAAGTCGAGTTCGTCGCGGAACTGATCGCGAACGCCGGGCAGGTCCATCGGCAGGATGCCGTCCTGCCGCGTGTTGGCGGCATCAATTGCGCTGCGGAGGATCTCTCCGCGGTTGTGGAAGGCGTTCCAGGTCATGGTCGTCATTCCCCTCTTGTGTTGGTACTGCATTTTTCACATACCGTCGGTACGTACTTTGAGTATGGGGAACGGGCTTCCTCGACGCCAACATGACAGCGGGTGACGTCCCCCACAGATCCGGCGGCCACGCCTAAGGTGTGTCAGTGGCCACACGATCCCGCGCCGACCGCATCACCGCGCTTCCCAAGGAGGTAGGGCGTAGAGCCCAGACCCTGAGCGCGACCCGACGCCTCCTCGTGGACATCGCTTCTGAGCAGTTCACCGAGCACGGGTACGCAGCTACGAGCCTAGACACCATCGTGTCCAAGGCAAGGGTGACCAAGGGTGCGCTCTATCACCATTTCTCGGGCAAGCAGGCGCTGTTCGAGGCTGTCTTCGAGAAGATCGAGGCCGACGCCGCCAATGCCATGCGCAAGGCGCTGAAGAAGTCGAAGGATCCCTGGGAGAAGGCCGCGCTCGGCCTCCGCGCGTTCCTGGACGTCGTGCAGAACCGCTCCTACCAACGCGTGGTGATCCAGGACGGCCCCGCGGTGCTCGGCTACGAGCGATTCCGGGAGCAGGAGGAGCGCTCGAGCTACTCGATGATCAACGACCTGGTGCGGACCGTGGTCGCGTCCTCGTCCTACGAGCTCAGCGACGACATGGCCGACACGTTCAGCCGGATCTTCTTCGGAGCGATGTCCGCGGCGGGTGAATCAGTGACCGCCGCCATCGATCCCGAGGTCACCGTGGCCAGGGTCGAGGCCGCGCTGTCCTTCATCCTGGCGGGCCTGCGGTCCTTGGCGGAGTCGGGCATCTCGCTCGCCGACCCCGCCGCAGACACGTCTGACGCCGCTGCGGACGCCGAGGACTAGCTGAAGCGGAGCCCGCCGCCCGAGGAGCCGCGCGGGCAGAGCTCCAGGTAGACGCGTCCGGCGGGAACCTGGAGCACCTTGCCCTTGAGCGTCTTGAAGACGAAGGTCGCGCCGCGACTCCTCTTCGACCAGGTGCCCTGCACGGCAACGCCGTTGTGGAACAAGGTCATCGAGCCCGTGCCGATCAGGATCGACTCCGGGACCGGGTTACCGGCCGGGTCGAGGTATCCGGCGTTGCCCTCCTTGACCCGCAGCACCAGCACGGTGTCGGCCAGGAACGGCTGGTTGCCCGAGTAGGAGTTCGTGTTGACGTAGTGCCCCTTGGTGTACGCGAACCGAGTGGTGCGGTAGCCACTGAACTGAACGGCGATCTTGGTGGCCTTCGCGCCCTTCAACTTCGTGGTGGGTGCGGAGAAGTCGAAGTACGGACCCGGACGCTTGGCGTGCTTCTGGAAGTAGGTGACCGTCTGGCTCAACCGGTCCAGCAGGTTGTAGGGCGCGACGCGCGGGTAGCCCACCCGGAAGAAGCCGCGGCTCTCGTCCTCCTGGATGAAGGGCTGGTGGGCGCGGTTGAGAACCCCGATCGTCTGGGCGGCCGCGCCGCTCGAGACCAGGATGCCGTCGGTCGGCTTGACGAGACCGATGTCAGACGCGCGCATCGATCGAACCGGACCGACGGTGCTGGGCATCATGCTGTCGAAGAAGACGGCGAGACGAGTGATGCCGCCCTCGACCAGCTCCTCGCTGACCATGTCAGCCTGATTCATACCCCGCTGAGGGGTCGCCTCGGGCGTGTGCGGGATCTTCACCACCATGATCGGGTGGTTGACCTGCGAGGCCTGCGGCAGGCCGGTCAGCGGCCAATTCGCTTCAAGAGACGCTCCGCCAGAGGTCAATTGGCCAGGGGTGCCCTTGTGCGAGGAACCGCACGCTGCGAGTGTCCCGGCCATCGTGATGGCCAGCCCTGCCGCTGCCACACGTCCGAGGCGTGCCTTGCTGATCGGGGAAGTCATGCCCACAACTCTTACTCAAACGGCCCCGCCTCGTGGGGAGGCAGGGCCGTTTGAGACGGATTCTCGTGGACTTCTTATGAGTCCTTTACAGTTTGCCGCCACCGTCGACGTACAAGGTCTGACCGGTGATGTAGGACGCCTCGTCGGCACACAGGAAGGCTGCGGCGGCTGCGATGTCAGCCGGAGCACCCACACGCTTGACGGGGTTCGCCTCGGCGTTCAGGCGGCGGAACTCGTCCACATCGATCTTGAGACGGCGCGCCGTGTCGTCGGTCATCTCGGTGGCGATGAAGCCGGGGGCGATCGCGTTGACGTTCACTCCGAAGGGGCCGAGCTCGAGGGCGAGGGTCCGGGTGAAGCCTTGGACGCCGGCCTTGGCGGCTGAGTAGTTGGCCTGGCCACGGTTACCCAGAGCGGAGATGCTCGAGAGGTTCACGATCTTGCCGTAGCGCTGCTCGACGAAGGTCTTCTGTGCGGCCTTGCTCATCAGGAACGCGCCCTTGAGGTGGACGCCCATGACCAAGTCCCAGTCCTCTTCGGTGAGCTTGAAGAGCAGGTTGTCGCGCGTGACGCCGGCGTTGTTGACCAGGATGTGGAAGCCGCCGAGCTCCTCGAGGACGCGAGCAACCGCCGCGTCGACCGACGCGGCGTCGCTGACGTTGCAGCCGACGCCGATCGCCTTCGTCGCACCCAAGCCGGCTGCGGTCGCCGCAGCGGCTTCCTCGTTGAGGTCGAGAAGCGCGACTGCCGCACCCTCCTCGGCGAAGCGCTGCCCGATGCCGGCACCGATACCGCGTGCGCCACCGGTGATGACCGCGACGCGACCGTCAAAACGACCCATGAAGTTGCCTCCTGCACTGCGTCGCGCACGGTGCGGCGACGGCTCGGGGCAACTCTAGTTGTGGCCGTCCCGGGAACATTTCGGGCCTTCTCGTTGTTGTTGAATATTGAACTACCTAGCCGGGAAAGGCCCGACGAGAATTCAAGGAGGACGAGATGACATTCGACAACAAAGTAGCTTTGGTCACCGGTGGCGGCAGTGGGCTGGGCGAGGCGATCGCCAAGGAGCTCGCCGAACTGGGAGTGAAGGTCGTGGTCAGCGACATCAACCTCGGCGGCGCGACGCGCGTTGCCGACGAGATCAAGCTCAAGGGCGGCGAAGCCACTCCCCTCCAGGCCGACACCTCCAAGGCCGAGGACTCCGAGCGTTCCGTCGCATTCGCCGTCGAGACCTACGGCAAGCTGAACTACGCGGTGAACAACGCCGGCATCGGCGGAGCCGCCCACCCGGCGGGCGAGACCGACATCGCCGACTGGGACCGCGTCATCGGCATCAACCTCTCCGGCGTCGCCTACGGCATGCGCTACCAGATCCCCGAGCTGCTCAAGGCGGGCGCGGGTGAGTCCGCCATCGTGAACATGGCTTCGATCCACGGCGAGGTGGCCGCGATCGGCAACTCGGCATACACCGCCGCCAAGCACGGCGTGGTCGGCCTGACGAAGAACGCGGCCGCCGAGTACGGTGAGGCCGGCCTGCGCATCAACGCCGTGGGTCCCGGCTACATCGAGACCCCACTCATCACGGCTGCGGAGTCCGCGACCGACGGACTGCGCGAGGCGCTGATCGCCAAGCACCCGCTGGGTCGGCTGGGTAAGCCCGAGGAGATCGCCACCGTCGTCCGGTTCCTGCTCTCCGACGACGCCTCGTTCGTCACCGGCGCCTACTGGAAGATCGACGGCGGATACACCACCGTCTGATCCCGGAAGCCCAAACGCGAAAACCCGCCCGCCTGTGTGAACAGGCCGGGCGGGTTTCACTTTGCTCCCCCGGTTGGACTCGAACCAACAACCCTCCGGTTAACAGCCGAATGCTCTGCCAATTGAGCTACAGGGGATCGCGCCGGGAAACCTTAGCAGGGGTTTAGGGGTGGGACGAAACCGGTAATCGGGTGGTTTCGTGACGCCGCCTGCGGCGGCTCCTCAACCTCCGTTACTGGGCGGCGAGGGCCTGCTCGTTGAGGTCGCGACGGAACTGCTCGAGGGCGATGAGCTCGCCGTAGAGGCGGTTGTACTCGGCGGTCTCGGTCACCGGGTTCATGCGTTGGAGCCGCGATTTCACCTCGTCGATCCG
>JBQCDC010000023.1:0-2527 GCA_051961575.1 Marmoricola sp. | reverse complement strand
TAGTCCACCGCCGAGAGGCTGCGGATGCCGCTCGCCGCGACCGTCCCGAACAGGGCGAGCCCGGCACCCCCGAGCACTGGCAGGGGCAGGGCCGCCACCACGGCCCCGACCTTGGGGAACAGGCCGAGCACGACGAGGATGAGTCCGCTCACCGAGACGACGAAGCGGCTCTTGATGCCCGTGAGCGCGACCAGGCCGACGTTCTGAGCGAAAGCGCTGACGGGAAAGGCGTTGAGAAGTCCGCCGGAAACCGCAGTGCTGAGCGTGTCCGCGCGGAGCCCGTCTCCCACGGTGCGCTCGTCCGCGGGGCGCTCGACGATGACGCCGATGGCCAGCAGGTCCGCCGTCGTCTCCGTCATGATGACGAGCATCACGATGATCATCGAAATGATCGCCGCGATGCTGAAGGTGGGGGCGCCGAAGTGGAACGGCGTGGAGATGGCGAACGTCTTGGCCTGGCCGACCTGGCTGAAGTCGACCTTGCCGAAGAACGCGGCGACGATCGTGCCCAGCACCAGTCCCACGAGGATGGCCACCCGGTTGAAGAAGCCGGGCAGGAACCGGTAGATCAGCAGAATGATCAATAGGGTGATGCCGGCGAGCACGACGTTGCTGATCGATCCGAAGTCCTTCGCGCCGACCCCGCCGCCGGCCCACTGGATCGCCACGGGGAGCAACGAGGCGCCGATCACCGTGATGACCGAGCCGGTGACGACCGGTGGGAAGAAGTGCAGCAGGCGGCTGAAGACGCCGCTGAACAGCGCCCCGACGAGCCCCGCGACGAGGATCGCGCCGAAGATGGCGCGCAGACCCGACGTGCCTCCTCCTCCCGCCTTGCCGATGGCGAGCATCGACGCGACGGCAGCGAAGGACGTTCCCTGCACGATGGGGAGCCGGGCGCCGATCCGCCAGATGCCGAGCGTCTGCACGAGGGTCGCCAGTCCGGAGACCAGCAGCGTCGCAGCCAGGAGGTAGGCGAGGTCGGCGAACTTGAGGCCGAGCGCGGAGCCGACGATGAACGGCACGGCCACCACGCCGGCGTACATGCTCATGACGTGCTGGAGGCCGTAGACGACCATCGGCCCGGGCTTCAGCACCTCGTCGACGGGGTGCGGGTCGCCCTCCCGGATCTGCGTGCTGGCGGTTACGGGAGCGCCGGGGGGGTGAGCCACCGCGGCTACCAGCCCTGGCCCGGGTCGAATGCCAGCGCCGGCTCGGGCGCGCCGTCGCGGTGGATCGTCCCCTCGATGTAGCCGTAGGGGCGGTCGTCGGCGTGGAAGACCTCGTTCGGGTTGTCGAGGCCGTAAGGGCTCAGGTCGATCACGAAGTGGTGCTTGTTGGGCATGGAGAACCGCACTTCACCGATCTCCGGCTGGCCCTCGATCATGGCCTTGCCCATGGCGAACATCGTCTGCTGCAGGGCGAGGCTGTGGTGCCCGGCGAAGACGTCGGTCATGGTGGCCAGTGCATCGCCGAAGGACTTGCCCCAGTCGGCGTCGAGGTCGGTGTGCCACCACTGCGAGGTCACGGAGGAGGCCATGATCCGGTCATGGGTCGGCCGGAGGGTGGTGTAGCGGTCCTGGAGGAAGCCGTAGAACTCGGAGTCGGTCGTCTTGAGCACCACGAGGTCCTTGACGCCGCTCACCACCCAGGACTGCGTGCCGTCGTAGGTGACGGTCGCCGTCCGCACGTAGCCCCCGTCGCGTACGAAGGCGTGGGGGTGCGGCTGCCCGCCGGAGTCCAGCCGGCGCCACGGGTACATCTCGAGCTGGATGCGCGCCCGGTGCACCGGGGGAGTGTCGTCGACGAAGTGCTGGGCCAGCGCGAGCCCGAAGCTCTCGGGCTGGCGGGCGGCCTCGCCGTGCTCCTTGGCGAAGGCGTTCACCGTGTTCTTCGTGGCGTCGGTGGTCAGGCATTTCGCGTTGTCGCCGGTCAGGTGGATGTCCTCGAAGTCCCCGACGAGCGCGACGCTGACGTTGTAATCCACGATCTCGTGCGGGTCGGCGTCGCGGTAGACGCGCACCACCCGGGTCTCTGCCTTGCCGTACTGGTTGTGCCCCAACGTGACCGTCATGAGTCTCAGCTCCCTCGGTATGTGGAGTAGGCGAAAGGCGAGAGCAGCAGGGGGACGTGGTGATGTGCGGCCGGGTCCGTCACCTCGAAGGTGACGCTCACCTGGGGGTAGAAACCGACCTGGCTCGTCGCGGTGAAGTAGGCGGCGGTTTCGAAGTCGAGCCGATAGATCCCCCGCTCGAGGTCGACGGCGCGGCCCGCGTCGTCCGCCGGTCGCAGTCGCCCGTCCGCGTCGGTCCGCCCCTCCGCGCAGCGGGTCCAGCCGTCCGTCGCGAGACGGGAGAGCACGACCCGAACATCTCGGGCGGGGTGGCCGAGGGCGGCGTCGAGAACGTGGGTGGACAGGCTCATTACGGCCGCCCGGTGAGGTGGAAAGCGCCCCGGCGCAGAGCTTGCGAAGATCTGCTCATTCTCACGCCTTTCACATCCCGGAAGGACGCTACCGTTCCGCGAA
>JBQCDC010000022.1:0-2173 GCA_051961575.1 Marmoricola sp. | reverse complement strand
GACGAGGTAGCCGATGTTGTGCCGGGTGCCGGCGTACTTCGGTCCAGGATTCCCGAGACCGACGACGAGCCAAGGGGTCTGAGCGTCGTCAGCCATCGGGGGTCCTGTTCGTGCGTGGGGTGAGGATCAGTCCTCGGCCGGAGCCTCGTCGGCGGCCTCGGCAGCGGCTTCCTCGCCGCCCTCGGCCTCGGCAGCGGCCTCTTCGCCCTCGGCGGCCTCTTCCTCAGCGGGCTCCTCGGCGACCGGTGCGACGGTCACGTTGACGATGAGCAGCTCGGGGTCGCTGAGCAGGGTCGAGCCCTTGGGCAGCTCCAGCCCGCTGGCGTGGATCTGGGTGCCGGCCTCGGCGCCCTCGATCGAGACCTCGATGTTCTCGGGGATGTGCGTGGCCTCGGCCTCGACCGAGACGGTCGCGTTCTCGGTGACGACCAAGGTCTCCGGAGCCGCGTCGCCGACGACGTGGATCGGAACCTCGACGGTGACCTTCTCGCCCTTCTTCACGGCCACGAAGTCCACGTGCTCGATGAAGTGCTTGATCGGGTCGACCTGGACCTGCTTGGTCAGGGCGAGCTGAACCTTGCCGTCGATGTCGATGTGCAGGAGCGCGTTGGCGCCACCGTGCTTGATCGCCATCAGGGTGTCGTGACCCGGCAGGGTGACGTGGATCGGCTCGTTGCCGTGACCGTAGATGACGGCCGGGATCTTGTCGGCGCGGCGGATGCGGCGGGCGGCACCCTTGCCGAACTCGGTGCGGTGCTCGGCCTGGATGAGCTCTTCAGACATGGTGTTTCCCTCGCTACTTCGCATATGACGTATTTGGTTCAACAAGTTCGGTTACCGGCCGGGAGACGACACATGCACCGCGTGACTAGGCAGCGCGGTGCATGGAGATCTGCAAACCGGCCACGTCGATCACGGAGCTTGACACTCCCTCGCCAGGGCAACCCGAAAATCTTAACGGGGGCTTGCAGATAAGGCCAATCCTGCTGGGTGGAGTACAGATGCTGGTGGATGGGGCTATCCACGACATCTGCACTCCCGCGATGTCCACAGAAACCGGGGCGCCTCTGCCGAGGCTTCGTGGCGCCGCTCGATCCTGGGCCCATGCACCCCTGGAACCCGCGAGCGCCCTGGCCGAGCGACCTCACCATTCCTGTGCCGCTGGGCAGCAGCGGCCTCACCGTGGGCAAGGCGCGAGGTCCCCACTGGCGACAGAGTTCCCGCGGCATGTACGTCCCGGCTACAGCTGACGTCGCGCGGGTGGAGCAACGCATCCTCGAGACGGTCCCACGCATTCCGAAAGGCGGCGCGATCTCCGGGTGGGCAGCGCTGCGGGTGTGGGGCGGCGGCTTCTTCGACGGGTTCGCGCCCGATGGCCGCACTGCACTGCCCATCCCGATCGCGGTCCCCCGATCGGCGCGCCTCGCCCGGACTCTCGACATCTGGCAGGTGCGTTCCGAGCTCAGCCGAAGCGAGATGACCCATCGACACGGGATACCAGTGACCCGACCTGAACGTGCGGTCCTCGACGAGGTTCGTCGCGTGGCCGACCTACGCAGTGCGGTCGTCATCATCGACATGGCACTCGTGGCGCGCCTGACATCGCTCGAGCTGCTTCAGCGCATGGCTGGCGACTATCGGGGACGGCCTGGAACAGGCCAACTGAGGCGGGCGCTCGTGCATGCGACAAATCGCAGCCGCTCGCCGCGGGAGACCCGAATGCGGTTGATCTGGACGCTCGACGCGGGCTTGCCGACACCTTTGTGCAACTGGCCCCTGGCTGATCAATCTCGTCGGTACCTCGGAAAGCCGGACCTCTTGAGTCCCGAGCTGGGCATCTACGGCGAGTTCGACGGCGCCGACCACCGCACTCGCGACCGCCATCGCATCGACGTCCGACGCGAGCAGGCCTTCCGAGACGTTGGCCTCGAGGGGTTCACTCTGGTCGGCGCAGACCTCGACGACCCGGCACTGGCTGTCACGCGGATGCGGGCCGCAGTCAGACGCGCCCAGGAGAGCCGACGCCCTCGCGCCTGGTTGCTAGCAACGCACCCGCCGCCACTCATATGACTGGAGTGCAGATGCTGTAGAACGCTCGACGAAGGAGCATCCGCGCTCCACTCGCCCCAAGCAGAGGCCCGCTCAGGCGTGGCCGTCGAACATGGAGGTGACA
>JBQCDC010000021.1:0-5679 GCA_051961575.1 Marmoricola sp. | reverse complement strand
CGAGACCAGGTAGTTCCACATCATCCAGCCGGTGGTGGAGAACCAGAAGAAGCGATCGGTCGGGCCGATGTCGGTCTGGAGCCCGAGGGCCTTCAGGTGCTCGAGGGTGATGCCGCCGTGCCCGTGGATGATCGGCTTGGGGAGGCCGGTCGTGCCGGAGGAGTAGAGGACGTAGAGCGGGTGGTCGAACGGCACCCGCTCGAACTCCAGCGGCCCCGCGCTCCCCGGTTCCCCGACGAACTCCCCCCACGTCGAGCCGTCACTTCTCATGCGCGACCCGTCAGTTTCTTCGAGGTAGGGGAGCCAGACGAGGGTGGTGACGCTGGGCAGGGCGGCGCGAACCGCCTCGACGTCGCTCCGCCGATCGATCGGTTTGGTGCCGTAGCGATACCCGTCGACGGCCACGAGGACCTTCGGCTCGATCTGCGACAACCGGTCGATGACGGCTCGCTGCCCGAACTCGGGCGCGCACGAGCTGAAGATCGCGCCGATGCTGGCGGTCGCCATAAGCAGCGCGAGGGTCTCGGGAATGTTCGGCGCGTAAGCAGCCACGCGATCGCCGCGTCCGACGCCGGCCTCGACAAGTCCTTTGCGCACCCGAGCGACCAAGTCGCGAAGCTCGGAGGCAGTGAGCCGAACCTCGTCACGCGACTGCGACCGCCCGATCACGACCACGTCGTCGTCACCGCGACCCGGCATCCGCAGCATCGCCTCGGCATAGTTCAGCCGCACCTCGGGGAACCAAACGGCGCCGGGCATCGAGTCGTCCGCGAGAGCAACCGTCGGCTGGCTATCGCTAGGAATGTCGAACCAGTTCCAGACGGCGAGCCAGAAGGCGTCGAGGTCGGTCGTGGACCAGTGCCAGAGATCGAAGTAGTCGCCGCCGGCTGCGGGAGTCTCCGCCTGGAAGCGCGTCAGCGCGCAGTCAAGGTTGGGCGGAGGCTGCCAGAGGATCTCATGCACGGTCACCCGCTCACGCTAACCGCGGCGCTGAGGGTTGTGTCAGAAGGGGGCGAGCGAGGCCTCCCATGTTTGCGTGT
This sequence comes from Marmoricola sp., assembly GCA_051961575.1. Lineage (GTDB taxonomy): Bacteria > Actinomycetota > Actinomycetes > Propionibacteriales > Nocardioidaceae > Marmoricola. The sequence goes on along the minus strand of JBQCDC010000021.1, from coordinate 4,639 downwards.
CTTCACGACGTGCGGCGCGTGCAGCGCGACGCCCCGTGCGGACACGGCAAATGGGCAGGGCTCGCTCGGCCCCTTCTGACGCAGCCCGCCCCCGGCAGGCCTACTGTTGCGAACATGACGAAGTGGGAGTACATGACGGCGCCGGTCCTCGTCCACGCGACGAAGCAGATTCTGGACAACTTCGGCGCTGATGGCTGGGAACTGGTTCAGGTCGTGCCGGGGATGAACCCGGAGAACCTAGTCGCTTACTTCAAGCGCCCTCTCGCATGAGTAGCGTCGAGGAGCGGCTCTCTGCTTTGGGCCTCTCGGTCCCCGAGGTCGCGAAGCCAGTCGCGGCCTACATCCCGGCCGTCCGTTCGGGGTCGCATGTCTTCACGTCGGGCCAGCTCCCGATGCGCAACGGCGAGCTCATGCGTACCGGGAAGGTCGGGGGCGATGTCTCTCCCGAGGTTGCGACCGCTTGTGCTCAGCAGGCAGGCCTCAATGCACTCGCCGCGATCAAGGCGGAGATCGGGTCGCTCGACGCGATCAAGCGGATCGTGAAGGTCACCGTCTTCGTCGCGTCGACGCCGGACTTCACTGGCCAGCCTGCCGTCGCGACCGGTGTCTCGCTGTTGCTCGGTGAGGTCTTCGGCGACGCCGGTCGCCACGTGCGCTCGGCGGTCGGCGTTCCGGTTCTTCCGCTCGACGCTCCGGTTGAGGTCGAGCTCATGGTCGAGGTCTGATGCGTTACGCCCTGCCGGAGACGCTCGTCGAGCAGGCGCGGGCCTTCTCCGAAGGCGACGCCGAGCCGGCCACACCGCGCAATGCGGCGACGGTCGTGCTGACTCGGCCGGGCGCCAACGGACCGGAGGTCTACCTCCTGCGGCGCCAGGCGTCGATGGCCTTCGCCGCCGGCTTCTGCGTGTTCCCCGGTGGCGGCGTGGATGAGCGCGACTTCGAGGCTCACGTGGATTGGGCCGGCCCGAGCGTCGAGCAATGGGCTGCCCAGCTCGACACCGACGCCGCAACGGCGCGCGCATTGGTGTGCGCGGCCGTCCGCGAGACCTTCGAAGAGTCCGGCGTTCTTCTCGCCGGCCCCTCTGCAGACGAGGTGGTCAGCGACACGACGGCCGCGGACTGGGAGGCCGATCGCGTTGCCCTCGAGGCGCGCGAGTTCTCGTTCAGCGAGTTCCTCGAGCGCCGCGGACTCGTGCTGCGCAGCGACCTGCTGGTGCCGTGGTCAGCCTGGCTGACACCGATCTTCGAGCCGAAGCGCTACCGGACCTGGTTCTTCGCCGCCGCGCTCCCCGAGGGCCAGCGCACGCGCGATGTTTCGAGCGAGTCCTCGTCGGTGACGTGGATGGAGGTCGGGGACGCGGCGGATCAGGTCGAGTCGAAACAGATGATGATGCTGCCTCCGACGTACTTCACCTGCCTGCAGGTCGCTCGCTTCGATTCGCCGGAGGCCGTGCTCGCCGACGCGCGCGACCGGCACGTCCAGATGTTCATGCCCGAGGTCATCTCGGACGGAGACGAGTTCGTGCTCTCCCGGCCTGCATGGGCGATCGAGCTGCTGGAAGCACGCGGATGACCTGGGCCGGGGGCGCCTTCGGCGAGCGCGCCCAGTGCGTGCTCGCCCCGAACGCGAACATGATGACGCTCGACGGCACCAACACGTGGGTGTTGCGGGAGCCGGGGGCCTCGCGATCGGTCGTGATCGATCCGGGTCCGCTCGGCGGCGGTCACCTCGAGCGCATCCGAGAAGCCGCCGGCGACATCGACGTGGTCCTGCTGACGCACCACCACTTCGATCACTCCGAGGGTGCGCGGGAGCTTGGCGAGATCGCAGGCTGTGGCGTTCGCGCACTCGATCCCGAGTACCGCCTAGGCGACGAGGGCCTTGTCGGAGGCGACGTCGTGTCGGTCGACGGCTTGGAGATCCGAGTGGTGGCGACGCCCGGGCACACCTCCGACTCGTTGTCCTTCGTGCTGCCGGCTGAGCGCGCGGTCCTCACCGGCGACACCGTTCTGGGGCGCGGAACCACGGTCGTCGCGCACCCGGATGGTGAGCTCGGCGCGTACCTCGATTCCTTGGACACGCTGCACGCGCTGGCGGAGGCGCAGTCGATCACGGCCGTCTGGCCCGGGCACGGTCCGGTGATCGACGACGCGCTTGCCGTCCTCGACTTCTACCGCGCGCACCGCCGCGAACGCCTTGCCCAGGTCCGCGACGCGCTCGTGATGATCGAGGGGAGCGGCGCCGCTGCGGAATCGCAGGAGGGCCTGGCCCGCCGGATCGTCGAGATCGTCTATTCCGACGTCGACCCGATCCTCTGGCCCGCCGCGGAGCTTTCCGTCCGCGCACAGCTCGCCTACCTCCGCGACTAACGCCGAGCGGTCACTTCTCACGCGCGACCCGTCACTTCTCACGATCGAGCCGTCAGTTGTGGCGATCGACCCGTCGGTATCCACAGATTGCGACTCCTCGGCTGTCCACAGCAGAGGAGCGGAAGCGACGGGCGAAGGCGTACCGACTTGGTCAACTCGTCGGCATGACGACCTTTCCGAATCGGCCAGTTTCACGACGAGAACTCCTGGAGAGCGGAATCCCGTCCAGACGCATCGAAGCGATGCGGCGCAGTGGTGAGCTCCGGACGGTATTCCGCGGCGTTTATGTCGGTCGTGACGTCGCGGACTCGCTCGAGATGCGTATCGACGCGGCCGGACTGGTCCTTGGCCCCGATCAGGTCGTGTGCGACCGCGCGGCCGCCTTCCTTCATGGGGTCGACGCTTACGGCAGTCGTGAGTCTCAGTCGAGACCCCTGGAGACCTGCGTTCGGCGCGGCGGAACGCGGACGAGGCGACAAGGAATCGACGGCAGGGAGCGCGACCTGGTTGAGCACGACGTCGAGGCTCGGCGGAACGTCCAGCTGACCACTCCGCTCAGAACCGCGCTCGACCTCGGCTGCTCGCTGCCGCGCCATCGAGCGCTCGGCGTGATGGATGCCCTTGCGCGATTCCACGGCTTCGACCCGATTTCTCTCTATGCCGGAAGTCGACGCTTCCGGGGCCGACGCGGTGTCTTGCAATTGCGGTCGCTGATTCCCTTAGTCGATCCGCGATCGGAATAGCCGCGAGAATCGTGGATACGACTGGAAATCGCCGACGCCGGGCTGCCGAAGCCGGAGGTTCAGTGGTGGGTCGTTGAGGACGGCGTCGAGCTGTGGCGACTGGACCTCGCGTACCCGGACCACAAGGTTGCCGTCGAATACGACGGTGAGGAGTTCCACCGCCGAACGCAGGCTCAGCTCGAGCACGACATTCAGCGTCGCCGCTGGCTACGTGGACACGGCTGGACGGTCATCGTCGTCACCAAAGACGATCTGAGGTCTCAGGCGAATGAGGCCTGGCTGCAACGGCTGCGTGATGCACTAGCGCCGCAGACGAGGCGGTTCCGTTGGGAACAAGGGCGTCAAAACTGACGGTTCGAGCGTGAGAAGTGACCGCTCGCGCTAGCGGGCGCGACGCTGCATCCGCTCCAGGTCCATGATGACCACCGAGCGCGGCTCCAGGCGCAGCCAGCCGCGCGACGCGAAGTCGGCCAGCGCCTTGTTGACCGTCTCGCGCGAGGCGCCGACCAGCTGGGCGAGCTCCTCCTGCGTGAGGTCGTGGTTGACGTGGATGCCGTCGTCCGCCGAGCGACCGAAGCGCTCCGCGAGCTCGAGGATCTGCTTGGCGACGCGCCCAGGAACGTCGGAGAACACCAGGTCGGCGACGACGTCGTTGGCCTTGCGCAGCTGACCGGCCAACTGCGAGAGCATGCCCAGGGCGACCGTCGGGCGACCGGCGAGCCAGCGCATGAGGTCGTCGTGCGAGAGCGAGAGGAACACGGCGTCGGTGACGGCGGTGACCGTCGCGGAACGCGGACCCGGGTCGAAGAGCGTCAGCTCGCCGAACATCTGGCCCGGCCCGAGGATGGCGAGCAGGTTCTCGCGGCCATCGGAGGAGGTCCGCCCGAGCTTCACCTTGCCGGCGGACACGATGTAGCAGCGGTCGCCGGAGTCGCCCTCGCGGAAGAGGACCTCCCCACGACGCAACTTGGTCTCACCCATGGAGGAGCGCAGCGCCAGGATCGCTTCGTCATCGAGACCGCTGAACAGCGGCGCTTGACGCAGGACGTCGTTCTCCAAGGGACTTCCCTTCGGCTCCGGCGAGTGCACCCCCGCCGATCATCGATGGTTCACGCGAGCACCCCGCAAACCAGTGGTTCATGTCACATTCTGGCGCATGCCTGTGCATTGTCACCATTCTGGGTGCACAAACCCGCTGTCGGACCGGCACCGTAGGCTGACCGGGTGCCCGCTGCTCGCGTAGTCGACTCGATGGCCACCACGCTCGCGAGTCAGTCCAAACCCGACACTTCGTTGGTTCGTCGCGCCCGTCGCATGGACCGGATTCTCGGCGAGACCTATCCCGACGCTCGCTGCGAGCTGGACTTCGACAACCCCTTCGAGCTTCTCGTCGTCACGGTTCTGAGCGCGCAGACCACCGACCGTCGTGTGAATGCCGTTCGGCCGACGCTCTTCGCCGCCTACCCGACGGCCGCGGCGATGGCGGCCGCTGACCGGACCGCCCTGGAGACGATCATCGGGCCGCT
>JBQCDC010000020.1:0-4380 GCA_051961575.1 Marmoricola sp. | reverse complement strand
TCGACGTCGACCACGGCACATACCCGTTCGTGACCTCGAGTAGCCCGATCGCCGGCGGCGTCTGCACGGGCGCCGGCATCGGGCCGACGCGTATCGACCGAGTGATCGGCGTGAGCAAGGCCTACACGACGCGCGTCGGCTCCGGCCCGTTCCCCTCCGAGCTCTTCGACGAGGACGGTGAGGCGCTGCAGCGCATCGGCGGCGAGATCGGTGTCTCTACCGGCCGCACCCGTCGCTGCGGTTGGTACGACGCCGTGATCGCGCGCTACTCCGCGCGCATCACCGGCCTCACGGAGTTCTTCCTCACCAAGCTCGACGTGCTCGACAGCTGGGAGCGGATCCCGGTCTGCGTGGCCTACGAGATCGACGGCGTCCGGCACGAGGAGATGCCGATGACGCAGTCCGAGTTCATGCGTGCGCAGCCGATCTACGAGTTCTTCGACGGCTGGGGCGAGGACATCTCGGGCTGCCGGTCGTTCGACGACCTGCCGAAGAACGCACAGACGTATGTGAAGGCCCTTGAGGAGATCTCGGGCGCGCCCTTCTGGGGCGTGGGCGTGGGTCCGGGTCGGGAGCAAACGGTCGTAGTCAACCCGTAGTTCGGGGGACTAGCGTCGAGCCATGCTGGACGCTGTCGAGGCCCTCGATCGGATCAACGCCGTCTTCGGGCGGCACCTGAGAACCCGAGCGCTCCATGCGAAGGGCGCCTTCTACGAGGGCACCTTCATCGCGACCCCGGAGGCGGCGGAGCGGTGCATCGCCGGGCACCTCCAGGGCGAGCCGGTACCGATCCTGGTGCGTTGGTCGAACGGCGCCGGCAACCCCAACGCGCCCGACAAGGCGCCGGACGTGCGAGGGATGGCGGTCTCGTTCAAGCTGCCCGACGGATCCTCGACGGACCTGCTCGGCCAGACCGCGCCTCGGTTCCCCGTGCGGACGCCCGAGGACTTCGTGGGGCTGGTCGAGGCCACCCAGAAGCCGGCCACACTCCCGCTCTTCCTGCTCAAGCACCGTTCGGTGGTGCCCGCCCTCGGCGCCAATTTCAAGGCGAAGGCGTTGGTCCCGCCGGCTTCGTACGCCGCCGTCACCTACTACCCCGTGCATGCCTACGGCTGGGTCGCACCGGACGGTTCGCGACGCTGGGTGCGCTACGTGCTCAAGCCCGTTGACTTCGTCCCACTCGCGCAGAAGTTCTCGGGCGCGGATGCTCTTCGCGAGGAGATCGCGGCGCGACTCGCTCAAGGTCCGGCCGTGTATGACCTGCACGTCACCGTCGCGGCGCCAGGCGATGACCCGAACGATCCGATGTCGGTCTGGAAGGGGAGCGAGGAGTTCAGCGCCGGCACGCTGTCCATCACTGATGTCGCACCGGATCCTGAGGCGGACGGAAGCCTCAAGGTCTTCGACCCCACCCGCGTGGTCGAGGGCATCGAGCTCTCCGACGACCCGATCCTGCGCTACCGCGCGTTGGCCTACTCGGAGTCTGCTAACCGACGCGCGTAGGTCTCCGCTGAGCGCCATTAGGATTTCGACCCATGATCGCGCTCGTCATCGGTACCGGCGGTCGGGAGCATGCGCTCGCGGCTGCACTCGCACGCGACCCTGAGGTCAGCGAGGTGCACGCCGCGCCGGGCAACCCGGGCATCGCCCAGGTGGCGACGCTCCACGAGGTCGACCCGCTCGATCCGGCCGCGGTCGCCGACCTGGCTGAGAGCATCAGCGCCGACCTGGTCGTCGTCGGTCCGGAGGCACCCCTGGTGGCCGGCGTCGCCGACGCGGTGCGCGACCGCGGTATCAGCTGCTTCGGGCCCTCCGCTGAGGCTGCCCAGCTCGAAGGCTCGAAGGCGTTCGCCAAGGACGTGATGGCGGGCGCCGAGGTGCCCACCGCGATGGCTCACGTGTGCGCGACCCCGGAGGAGGCAGCAGCCGCGCTCGACGCGTTCGGTGCGCCCTACGTGGTCAAGGACGATGGCCTGGCGGCAGGCAAGGGCGTGGTCGTCACCAGCGATCGTGACGAGGCCCTAGCGCACGCCGCCGCCTGCGACCAGGTCGTGATCGAGGAGTACCTCGACGGCCCCGAGGTCTCGCTGTTCGCGATCACCGATGGCGTCACCGTCTACCCGCTGCAGCCTGCGCAGGACTTCAAGCGGATCTTCGACAACGACGAGGGCCCGAACACCGGCGGGATGGGCGCCTATACGCCGCTTCCCTGGGCACCGGAGGGGCTCGTGGACGAGGTCCTCGAGCGCGTCCTCCAACCGACCGTCGACGAGATGGCCCGTCGCGGCACCCCCTTCGCCGGCCTGCTGTACGCCGGACTCGCGCTGACCAAGCGCGGCGTGCGGGTGATCGAGTTCAACGCCCGGTTCGGCGACCCCGAGACTCAGGCCCTGATGGCCCTGCTCGACTCGCCACTCGGCGCGCTGCTCAAGGCCGCGGCCGATGGAACTCTCGATCAGGTCGAGCCCCCACGTTGGAAGAAGGGCGCCGCCGTCGCGGTCGTGATGGCGTCGCGCGGGTACCCCGAGTCGTCCTCGAAGGGCGACGTCATCACGGGCATCGAGGCAGCCGAGAAGGCCGGTGCCCAGGTGATCCACGCCGGCACCGCGCTGGCGGGGGGAGACCTCGTGACCGCAGGCGGCCGGGTCCTCGCCGTGGTCGGCCTGGGCGATGACCTGAGCAGCGCGCGCAAGGTCGCGTATGCCGGTGTCGGCGAGATCTCGTTCGCCGGTGAACAGCACCGCACGGACATTGCGGCCAAGGCGGGAGAATAGGTCTCGTGACCGTTCCCAACGTCCTTGCCACCCGCTACGCCGGCGCCGATCTCGCTGAGATCTGGTCGCCCGAGCACAAGATCGTCCTCGAGCGCCAGCTGTGGATCGCGGTCCTCAAGGCACAGCGCGACCTCGGGATCGAGGTGCCCGACGGTGTGATCGAGGCCTACGAGGCCGTCGTCAACCAGGTCGATCTGGCCAGCATCGCTGCGCGCGAGCGGGTCACCCGGCACGACGTGAAGGCGCGCATCGAGGAGTTCAGCGCGCTCGCCGGTCACGAGCACATTCACAAGGGCATGACCTCGCGCGATCTCACCGAGAACGTCGAGCAGCTCCAGATCCTGGCCTCGCTCAAGGTGGTGCGGCAGCGGATGCTGGCCACGCTGGCCCGCCTGGCTCGACTCGCCGGCGAGCACCAGGCGCTCGTGATGACCGGTCGCTCGCACAACGTGGCCGCGCAGGCCACCACGCTCGGCAAGCGTTTCGCCACCATCGCCGACGAGATGCTCGTCGCGCTGGCTCGTCTCGACGACCTCGTCGCCCGCTACCCGCTGCGCGGCATCAAGGGCCCGATGGGCACCGCGCAGGACATGCTCGACCTGCTGGATGGCGACGCCACCAAGTTGGCCTCGCTCGAGCAGCGCGTGGCCGCCCACCTCGGGTTCGAGAACGTGCTGACCAGCGTCGGTCAGGTCTACCCGCGCTCGCTCGACTTCGACGTGGTTTCGGCTCTGGTGCAGATCGTTGCGGGCCCCTCCAACCTCGCCACCACCATCCGGCTGATGGCCGGCATCGAGCTGGTGACCGAGGGCTTCAAGGAGGGCCAGGTCGGCTCGTCCGCGATGCCACACAAGATGAACACGCGATCCTGCGAGCGCGTCAACGGCCTCGCGGTGATCATCCGAGGGCAGCTGTCGATGGTGGGCGAGCTAGCGGGCGACCAGTGGAACGAGGGCGATGTCTCCTGCTCGGTGGTCCGCCGGGTCGCCCTGCCCGACGCGTTCTTCGCCACCGACGGCCTCTTCCAGACGTTCCTCACGGTCCTCGACGAGTTCGGTGCCTTCCCGGCCGTGATCCAGCGCGAACTCGACCGCTACCTGCCCTTCCTCACCACCACCAAGGTGCTGATGACCGCGGTGCGCAACGGCGTCGGTCGCGAGGAGGCGCACGAGGCGATCAAGGAGCACGCGGTCGCGGTCGCGCTGGAGATGCGTCAGGGCCTCGATCGCAACGACCTCTACGCGCGCCTAGCCGCTGACTCCCGTTTGGGCCTGACCGAAGCTCAGATCGCCGACCTGGTGAAGGCGCCGATCGAGTTCACCGGCGCTGCGGTCGACCAGGTCCAGACCGTGATCGCGAAGGTCGAGAAGGCGCTGGCCAGCGACCCGGCCGCTGTGTCCTACGCCCCCGGCGACATCCTCTGACCGCAGGTTGAGGAGGCGCGAAGCGCCGTCACGAAACCATTGACAAATAAGAACGTGTTCTAGTTCTGTGGGACGGTGACCGGTCCCACAGAATTCACGATCCAGCGCAGCAGCCGCGACGCGGACACCATGGCGGTATCCGTGACGAGCTGGCTGGCGACTCAGTTGCCTGACGGCGCCGA
>JBQCDC010000019.1:0-9384 GCA_051961575.1 Marmoricola sp. | reverse complement strand
GCATGGCCTCGTTCCACGACTGCACCCACACCGACCACTCCGCGAAGTCGTGATCGGTCGCGGGCAGCTGGAGCTCGATCAGGCGTCGCAACTTCTCCTGGGGCGTGCCCGCGTCCGCGAACTGCTCGGCGAGCTGCTGGTGCAGCCGATCGGCGTAGTGGAAGAGTGCTTCGCGCAGGGCGTCGTCGAGGCTGTCGAAGTGGTAGTGGACGGTCCCCGTGCTGGTGCCACAGGCGCGCGCGATGTCCGCGACCCGAACGTGGTGGAAGCCTTGGTGCGCGATCAAGTTCGCGGTCGCCTCGAGTATCTGCGAGCGCCGGACCTCGGAGTCCGCGGGCTCGACCCTGCGTCGCACGCCGTTCTTCTCCGCGGCCCGCAGTGATGGCGGGACCCGCTTGCCGCCTCGTTCGAGGTAGGAGACGGGAACGTCGGCCAGATCGGCGAGCACTTGGAGCTCCGCACCGCGGAGCTTCCGGGTGCCACGCAGTGCCTTCGAGAGCGCCGTCGGATCCAGGCCGAGACGCTCGGCTACCTCACGCTGGGTGAGTCCCGTCGCGTGCACGGCGCGTCGCGCGCGCTCGGCCACGGCGGTCTGATCGGTGACGTCGCTCATCGTGGGCCATTGTGCTGCATCAGGCGAGCGCGTCGAGGACCTCCGCGGCGGCGCGCTCGCCGGACCCGATGGCGCCGTCGATGTAGCCGTTCCAGACCTCGGAGGTCTCGGTGCCCGCCCAATGGATCCGCCCGATCGGTGCGCGCCAGCCTTCGGCGCCCGCGCGCGACCACGCACCCGGTCGCGGGTAGGCCTCGTAGCCGCCTCCCACATAGTCATCTCCCGACCAGTTCTTCTCGACGTAGTCGATGGGCGTGTGCGCCGCTTCTCCCACGACGCGGGCGAGGTCGCTGAGGACCGCGTCTCGTCGCGCGGCGTCGTCCAGCTTCGCCCACGTGTCGGCGCGATCGGCGTACACGAAGGCCACCAACACGCCGGTGTGAGCGTCGTGCGGAGAGTTGTCGAACACCACGCCGACGGTCTCGGGCGTGTAGAGGGTCGCGATGCCCGAGTTGTTCTCCGCGCGCCAGAAGGGCGTCTCGTAGACGGCGTGCACCTTGGCGACCCGCCCCATCTGGTTGCCGTCGATCCAGGCGACCTTGCCGGCGGGCAGCGCTGGGGTGAACGTGATGCTTCGCAGCATCGGGGGAGGGACGGTCACGACGACGCGAGCGCAGGTCAAGGTGCCGTGCGTGGTCGTCACGACGACGCGGTCCGCCTCGCACTCGATGCTGCGAACCGGAGCGTTGAGGCGAACCCGCTCGCCCAGGGTCGCTGCTACGGCTCGCGCCGGCCCGTCGGCGCCGGCGACGAAGCGCCGGTCCTGCGCGCAGTCGTGGGTCTCCATCAACTCGGTGTAGCTCCCCGCCGCACGGATGTAGAACAGCACGTGGAAGATCGAGATCTCCTCCGGCTCGGTGCACCACAGGCCGTGGATCGTGAGGGCGAGGCGTGCGCGCGCGTCGAGGTCGTCGGTGTTCGCTGCGAAGAACTGAGCCGCCGATTGGCCGTCCCACTCGGCGAATCGCGGCGTGTTCCACGGGTGTGTCACGTCGACGCTCAACGCCAGTTCGTCCAGCAGGGCGGTGATCCGCTCGTACTCGGCCACACCGGGTCCGCTCTCCGGCCCCGCACCCACGTAGCCGACACGAGTGCCGTCACGCCAGATCTCGGTGCTCTCTCCGTCTTCGAAGGTGGGGAACGTGTCGCACCCGAACCGCTCGGCCAGAGCCAGCAGGTGGCGTTGCGTGGGTCCTGCCCATTGGCCGCCGTTGTCGATGACGACGTCTCCTCGCACTTCACTCAGCGTGCGACCGCCGACGCGATCGGCTGCTTCCAGTACGAGTACGTCAACGCCGGACTCGTGCAGGGAGAGGGCTGCGGTGAGGCCGGCGTAGCCGGCTCCGACCACGATCACCTGGGCGTCAAAGGGGGCTGCATCAGACATGCGGACCAGTGTGCGCATGAATGAACAGTCAGTCAATAGTTGCGATCCGGGTATTGACACGGCCTTGTGATCCACGCAACATTGATCGAATAATCAGAACTTGCTGCGAGAATTAGGGACCAGGGATGAGTGCAACGGATCAACGCGTCGACGCGAATGTGGCGGGGCAGCCCGAAGGACTGCGAAGCGGGGCTCTGGGCGCGGCAGCAAGCGTGATCCTCGCGACCGCCTCGGCCGCGCCGGCCTACAGCTTGGCCGCCACCATCGCGTTCGTGGTGGCTCTCGTCGGCTTCCAGGCACCGGCTGTCGTCGTGCTCGCGTTCATCCCGATCCTGTTCGTGTCGTTCGGATACGCGTCCCTCAATGCCGCCGATCCGGACTGCGGCACGATCTTCACCTGGGGCGCGAAGGTCTTCGGCCCGAAGGTCGGCTTCCTCGGCGGATGGGCGATCATCGCGTCTTTCGTGCTCGTGATGGGCAGCCTCGCCCAAGTGGCGGGGCAGTACGTGTTCCTGTTGTTCGGCGCGGACGGCATCGGGTCGGATCCCTCCAGTCCCTGGGTGCTGCTCGTCGGTCTGGCCTGGATCGCTCTGATGACGATGGTCTGCTACCGCGGCATCGAGGTCGCAGCCGCGGTGCAACGCTTCATGCTGTACCTCGAGTTCGCCATGCTCGTGATCTTCTCGGTCGTCGCACTGGTGAAGGTCTATGCCGGCCACGCGTCGGCGGGCGCAGTGCACCCGCACCTGTCCTGGTTCAACCCCTTCGCGGTGGGTTCGGCTTCCGACCTGGTCAGCGCGATCGTGATGATGCTGTTCATCTACTGGGGCTGGGAGACCGCGGTGACGGTCAACGAGGAAACCGCCGACCAGCGGCGGATTCCTGGCCGAGCGGCGATCATCTCGACCATCGTGCTGCTCGCTCTGTTCCTGAGCGCCACGGTCGCGACTCTCGCCTTCGCAGGAATCGGCACCACCGGGGTCGGCCTGGGCAACCCCAACAACTTCGGCGACGTGTTCTCGGGCCTCGGCCATGCGGTGTTCGGCAACAGCGGTGTCGGTAACGCCGCCTGGCACCTGCTCCTGCTCATGGTGCTGACCTCGGCCGCCGCATCGGCGGAGACGACCGTACTGACGCTCGGGCGCACGATGCTGTCGATGGGTCGCGCGGGCGGTCTGCCCCGGCGGTTCGCCGACATCCACCCCCGCTACGCGAGCCCGCGCTTCGGCACGATCGCGGTCGGGGTCGCGGGGGCCGTCGTCTACATCGTGATGAACTTCCTGTCCCACGGGCTGGTGATCGGTGACGCCGTCGCGTCGTGCGGCCTGATGATCGCGCTCTACTACGGACTCACCGGGCTCACGTCGGCCTGGGCCTATCGCGGGGTTCGCGCCAAGCGGATGACGCGCAGCATCCTGCCGGGCGTCGGGGGACTGCTGTTGATCGGCGCCGGGATCTGGAGCCTGAAGAACGACCTGAATCCCGACAACGGGAACACCTCGTGGACGGTGCCGGGCCTCGACTGGCACGTCGGTGGCGTGTTCGTCATCGGAATGCTCGCCTTCGCCTTCGGCATCGTGGTGATGCTGGTCCTGCAGCGGCCCCAGCCCCGCTACTTCAAGGAAGGGCTGGAGCCACTGCAGGTGGACGGGGTCTAGTCGAGCGTCGCGGCTGCCGCAGCCATCGCGTCGAGGCTGCGGCGCACGTCGTCCTCGTCGGTCTGCCAGTTCGAGACCGAGATGCGCAGCACGGACTGGCCTCGCCACTTCGAGCCGGACATCCACGCGACGCCATCGGCAAGCATCCGGTCGACGACCGCATCGGTGCGCTCGTCGGAGCCGAAGCTCACGCATACCTGCGTGAACACAACATCGTTCACGACCTGCGCGCTCGGGATCTCGGCGACGCCCGCGGCGAGCTCCTGAGCGCGTTGGCACAAGCGATCCACCAAGGCGATCACGCCGCTGCGACCGAGACTGTGCAGGGCGGCCCAGACCGGAACGCCACGCGCGCGGCGAGACAGCTCCGGGACGAACTCGTGCGGGTCGCCGACCTCGTCCTCGATCAGGTAGGCCGCGTGCATCGCCATCGCGAATCGAAGGTCGTCCCTGTCGCGCACGATCACGATCCCGCCGTCGTAGGGAACGTTGAGGGTCTTATGCGCGTCGGTGGCCCAGGAGTCTGCCTCCTCGACCCCGGCACAGAGGTGTCGATACGTCGGCGACGCGGCCTGCCACAGCCCGAAGGCGCCGTCGACGTGCACCCAGGCGCCGAACTCGTGCGCGATCGGGATCAGCTCGTCGAACGGGTCGCTCGCACCGGAGTGGATGTTGCCGGCCTGGAGAAGCACGATCGTCGGTCGGTCGGGCTGCTCTTCGAGTGCGGCTCGCAAGGCGGAGGGGAGCATGCGTCCCTCGTCATCGACCGCCAACCGCTCAGCGTTCGGCAGACCCAGATAGTGCAAGCCCTCGATGGGTGAGATGTGCACCTCGGCGCCGGAGAGCACGCGGATCGACGGACCGCCGGCGATGCCCTGCTCGTCATCCCAGCCGGCTCGCTTGAGCAGCGCTCCGCGAGCGGCAGCGAGCCCCGAGAAGTTCGCCATCGTGGCGCCGGTCGTGAAGCCGATCGCCGATTCGCGCGGGAGATCGAGGAGCTCGAGCAGCCACCGTCCGGCAGCCTCTTCGGCCGCCACCGCTCCCGGCGTGACCGTCCGTAGCGCGGCGTTCTGGTCCCAGGCCGAGACCAGCCAATCGGCGGCCAGAGCGGCAGGAAGGCTGCCTCCTGCGACGAACCCGAACCACCGGCCGGAGCCGACGCCCGACAAGCCGGGCTCAACGGCGGCCGCCAGGTGCTCGATGGTCAGGGTCGGATCGCCGGGATGCTCCGGTAGATCGCCCAGCTTGGACAAGGTCGTCTCGACGTCCGTGCTCGGGGTGACGGCCCGGGTGTCGAGGGAGTTCAGCCAGTCGAGGCTGATCTGGTGCGCGCGGGTGAGCGGACTGGTGAAGTCGGCGTAAGGGTGAGCTTTCTTCATGACTCCGAGTCAACACATTTGGACCCGAACGGGCAAGCAAATCGCGGACTACGCGGCAGTAACGTGAACGCATGCATCCGAACGAGCAGCTGATCGCCCGCTTCTACGACGCCTTCAATCGACTCGACGCCGAGGAGATGGTGGCCTGCTACGCGCCCGACGTGACGTTCAAGGACCCGGCGTTCGGTGAATTGCATGGTGCCGAGGCCGGATCCATGTGGCGGATGCTGACCGGCAACTCGCAGGGCATCGAGATCACGACGCGCGACCTCGCGGCCAACGACACCGACGGTCGCGTGCACTGGACGGCGAAGTACACGTTCTCGACCGGGCGACCCGTGGTGAACGAGATCGACGCGACGTTCACGTTCGAGAACGGTCTGATCAAGACCCATGTCGACGACTTCGACATGTGGCGCTGGTCGCGGCAGGCGCTTGGGCCGTCAGGTCTGTTCCTGGGTTGGCTCCCGTTCTTCCGCGCCAAGGTCCAGCGGACCGCTCGCGGGCGCCTCGACAAGCACAACGCCCAGAAGTAGTCGGACCGCCTCAGTCGACGGCCAGGGTGGCGACCACGTCGCCCTCTTGAACGATCTGTGCGAGGTCGACCGGGATGGTGGTCACGATGCCGGCGCGGGGCGCGGTGATCGGGATCTCCATCTTCATCGACTCGAGGATCATCAGGGTCTCACCGGCGTCGATCCGGTCGCCGATCTCCACTTGCAGCTGCCAGATGTTCCCGACGATCGGTGCCACGACGTCGATGGTCGAGACGCCTTGGTCGCTTGTGGTCACCGGCCCTCAGTCCCTGCAGAGCATGGCGAGCGCGTCGACCATGCGGTGTCGCGTCTCCTCGGGGTAGATGACCTCGTCGACGATGCCGGCCTCGGCGGCGAGCCAGGGGCGAGCGACCTCTTCGCGGTAGTCCGCGGCAAGCTCGGCGCGAAGCGTCTCCGGCTCCTCGCTGGCGGCCAGGGCGCGACGGTGCAGCAGCGCGACCGCACCGCCCGGGCCCATCACGGCGATCTCACTGCCGGACCAGGCCCAGCTGAAGTCGGCGCCGAGCGACTTGGCACCCATCGCGATGTAGGCGCCGCCGTAGGCCTTGCGGACGATGACGGTCAGCAGGGGTGAGGTTGCGGCTGCGTAGGCGTGGAGAAGCGTGGCACCGTGGGTGATGACGCCACGCGACTCCTCGACCGTCCCGGGTAGGAAGCCGGGCACATCCACAAACGTCAGCACTGGTAGGCCGAATCGCGTGCAGAACTCAACGAAACGCGAGGCCTTGACCGACGCCTTCGCGTCGAGCACGCCACCGCGCGAGGCGGGCTGGTTGGCCAGGATGCCGACCGGGCGACCGCGGAGGCGTCCGAACGTGGTCAGCACGCTGGGCGCGAAGTCGGGCATGAGGTCGAAGCGCTCGCCCGCGTCGAGGATGCCGTCGAGCACGTCGTTCATGTCGAAGATGACCGACGCCTTGTCCGGCACGACGTAGGGGAGCATCGCCTCGGCGTCGGGGTCCGGCGACTGGGGCGCGCGCATCGGCATCTCGCCGCCGATGAAGCTGGGCAGGAAGCTCAGCAGGTTGCGGGTCGCCTTCAGGGCGTCGTCCTCGGACTCGACCTCGAGGTGGGCGACGCCGCTGGTGGCGGTGTGCATCTGCGATCCGCCGATCGCCTCCGCCGTCGCGTCCTCACCCGTGGTCGCGCGAACGATGTCGGGACCAGTCAGGAACATCTGCGCCTGCCCCTTGACCATGATCGTCCAGTCGGTGAGGGCGGGGGAGTAGGCCGCGGCGCCGGCGCACGGGCCGAGGATCACCGAGATCTGGGGGACGCGCTTCTGAGCGAGCACGTTGTTCTTGAAGATGCCGCCGCAGCCGTGCAGCGCGTGGATGCCGTCGTGGATGCGAGGGCCGCTGGAGTCGTTGAGGTAGACGATCGGGAAGCCGCGGTCGATCGCCAGGCGCTGGGCCTTCTGGACCGCTTCGGCGAAGACCGCGGAGATCGCGCCGGCAGCGACAGCCGCGTCGTGACTGATCACGACGACCGGGCGACCGTCGACGTCACCCCAGCCTGCGACGACGCCGGAGGCGCCTCCCGCGTGCATCGGAGTGAGGGCGATGAACGAGCCCGCGTCGCACAGCTGCTCTGCGCGCTGGGCCGCGGTGTAGCGGCGGGTGCCACGGGGGGCGGGACGCTCGACGCTTCGGCGATCGGCCAAAACCTCGCGGTGTCCGACGAGAGGGCGTTCCAGTTGCTGAGTCATCCACATCTCCCAAACATGAGTGTTCCCTCACGATAACAGAAATATGAGGGATGCCTCACAATTGGGGGTGTGTGGCTTGCATCGCTTTATGTGACGGACCAGTAACGTTCGTGCCATGACCGACCTTCTCGAGCCTCGCCGGCGGCCTGCGCAGGAGCGCAGCCGGGTGAAGTTCGACCAGCTCTTGGCAGCCTCGCGCGAGCTACTGCTCGAGGTCGGTTTCGAGTCGTTCACCTGCGAAGAGGTCGCCGTCCGCGCAGGCGTCCCGATCGGCACCCTCTACCAGTTCTTCGCGAACAAGTACGTGATCGTGTGCGAGCTGGATCGGATGGACGCGATCGGCGTGCGCGAGGAGCTCGCGGTGCTCGCGGCCCAGCTGCCCACGCTGGACTGGCTCATGCTGCTGGATCGACTGCTCGATCACGTGGCTGAACTGTGGCGCAAGGATCCATCGCGGCGGGCGGTGTGGCACGCCGTCCAGTCGACACCGGCCACGCGAGCCACGGCCGCGGTCACTGAGCGTGAGCTCGCCGCTGATGTCGCGCGCGTGCTGGCGCCGTTGACGCCCAACACGCCTCGGGATCGACGACGGATCGTCGCCGAGGTCGTCGTGCACGTGGCGTACTCGATGCTGAACTTCTCGGTGCGGGACGGGCAGGAGCACGCCGAGGCGATCATCGAGCTCAAGCGGCTGCTGTCTGCTTATCTGCTCGCCGCCGAGTCGTCCGGCTAGGTCGTGTGCCCCCGCGGACTCCGGCGCATGCTGGCGCTTTGGATTGGCGGGCGGTCAGCGACGATCGAGTCGCCGTTCGATGTCGAGGAGACCGCTCGACGTTTGGCGGGGCATGGCCCACTCCTCGGCTTCCCCCACTTCCTCTGGTTTGTCGGGACAGTAGATGAGACTCGAGCGGGAGCCGCACTCGTCCGGGGCAAGGTCCGAGCCACCGTGGTGTGGCCGCTCTGGGTGCTGTTCTACACGGCCGTGATCGCATCGGTGGCGTCTTCCTCGGCGGCTGGGTGGTTGCTGATCTTCGCCCTCACCTTTGGCGCATCGATCGCGGGGTTCGGTTACATCCTCGTGCAAGAGGCGGACCTTCTACTCGCGGCCGTCGATGCCGCAATCTCGTAAGGGAAGTTGGTGGAACATTCGGTCCACCCCATGGACCGAATGTTCCACCAACTTGCATCCCGCGGTCGACCCGTCAGTTCTCACGCTCGAGCTGGACGCGCTCGATGCGTGTCCAGCCCTTCCAGCCGCGTTCTTCGAGAATGTCCAACAGGCGTTGGGCGATCGGCGATGTTTCGAGCATCGTGTTGTCGAGCAGGTCGACGAACGGATCGTCGAAGTTGTCCGGGAGCTCCTGGCCGTCGAGTTCAGCGAGTGCCTCCTCCATCATGCCTTCGAGGAGGTCGGCCAAGTCCACAACGCGGGGGTCGTCGACGGTCCAGTCGAGCGCCTCGCCCATCATCAGGTAGAGCTTCTGGACGTCCGGTCGCGTGAGCTCCTCCTGCTTGGTCGCGATCCATTCGTCGATCATCTCGGGGGCTCGCGCCGCGATCATGATCCAGCCGCCGCGCTCCAGGTGAATGATGCGCTCGTCGACACCCAGATCGCGCAGCGCGTCTAGAAAGTCGACCGCGCTTTGCGGAAGGGCGAGGCTATCTCCGGCCGCGAGCTTGGCGATCTGGTCGCGGTTCCGCTGCAACCTTCGAACCTCGGCGCGCAAGTCCTTGTCGAGCTGCTCGATCGCCGAGGCGAACTCGTCGGGACCGGCCTCCAGCAGCTCCTGCACCCTGGCCAGAGGCACGCCCGCCTCGGCCAGGGTGCGGATGCGGATCAGCGTGACCACGGCGGCGGCGTCGTAGCTGCGGTAGCCGGAGTGATCGCGCTCGGGCTCGGGCAGCAGGCCGATCTGGTGGTAGTGCCGCACCGCCCGGACCGTCACCCCGGCATATGTCGCCAGCTGGCTGATCGTGAGCATGGGGTCAGACTGCCCGAACCCGACCGAACAGACGAGTCGCCCACCAGAAGCAGAGCACCGTCAGCACCAGGCACCAGCCGATCGCCCACCACACGTCGGA
>JBQCDC010000018.1:0-3043 GCA_051961575.1 Marmoricola sp. | reverse complement strand
TGACACCGACACTGCTGGCCTCGTCGGGGCGTTCCTCCTGCAGCTGTACGCGGGCGAGGAAGGGAACGGGATTCCCCGCAAGATCCTGGTGCCGGCGCTGCCGGACGATCTCGCAGAGCTCGAGACGCTGCTGACCGAAGCCCGGGGGAGTCGGGTGACGATCTCCGTGCCTCAGCGAGGAGACAAGCGCACCCTGCAGGAGACGGTCACCCAGAACGCGGTGCAGGCACTCGCGCTGCACAAGACCAAGCGGGCCAGCGACCTCACCGCGCGCAACCGCGCTCTGGAGGAGATCCAGCAGGCGCTCGACCTGGTGACCGCTCCGCTGCGCATCGAATGCTTTGACATCTCGAACCTGCAGGGGACCGAGGTGGTCGCCTCGATGGTGGTGTTCGAGGACGGACTGGCGCGCAAGAGCGAATACCGCCGGTTCACGATCAAGACCGTCGACGGCCAGAACGACGTCGCCGCGATGCACGAGGTGATCACGCGGCGCTTCAGACGGATGCTCGAGGAGCGCGACACCGCGCCCGAGATGGTGGCCGAGGGCCGGGCGAAGGCCAAGTTCGCCTATGCGCCCGGGTTGGTGGTCGTCGATGGTGGGCCACCTCAGGTCGCGGCCGCTCAGCGCGCGCTCGATGAGCTCGGGATCGACGACATCGCCGTGTGCGGCTTGGCCAAGCGTCTCGAGGAGGTGTGGCTTCCCGGTGAAGCCGACCCGGTGATCCTGCCTCGTACCAGCGAGGGTCTGTACCTGCTCCAGCGCGTCCGCGACGAGGCCCACCGGTTCGCCATCACCCATCACCGCGGCCGCCGTTCCAAGTCGATGGTCGAGAGCCTGCTCGATGACGTGCCCGGCTTGGGCGAGGTCCGGCGGAAGGCCGTCATCAAGCACTTCGGATCGCTGAAGGCGCTCAGGGCGGCGAGCGTCGACGACGTTCTGGAGGTCTCCGGCGTCGGTCCGGCGACCGCATCGGCCATAGTTGAGGTCCTGAAACGTGATCGCAGCGCGCGCAGCGTCACGGGCGTGAACACGACCACGGGCGAGATCGAAGAGGGATGAGGCGATGACCACCAACGACGCTGTGGAGCCGGCTGAGGGCGAGCTCGTCATCGTCACCGGGATGACCGGTGCCGGCCGGAGCACCGCTGCCAAGGAGCTCGAGGACCTCGGCTTCTACGTGGTCGACAACCTGCCGCCTGAGCTGGTCCACGAGGTCGTGCGACTCGTCAACGAGCGCCATGGGCGTCAGCAGCCGATCGCGGCCGTCGTCGATGTACGGGCCGGCGAGTTCTTCCGCGGGCTGACGCGAGCGTTGGGCGAGGGTTCGTTGGGTCGCCGCGCGACCCTGGTCTTCCTCGAGGCCGACGACGACATCCTCGTGCGCCGCCAGGAGGCTGCCCGCCGTCCGCACCCGCTGCAGAAGTCGGACCGACTGCTCGACGGCATCCGTCGCGAGCGCGTCGTCCTCGAGCCCCTACGGGGCGAGGCCCAGCTGGTCATCGACACCACGGAACTCAACCCCAACGAGCTCCGCGCACGTCTGGATGAGGCGTTCGGCTCGCCCGAGGCGACCGCCCTTCAGGTGACGGTGCTGAGCTTCGGTTTCAAGTACGGCGTTCCGGTCGACGCCGACCTCATGGCCGACATGCGGTTCCTCCCCAACCCGTACTGGGTGCCCGAGCTTCGTGAGCAGAACGGTCGCGACGCGGCCGTCGCGGCCTACGTGCTGGGCCAGCCCGCCGCCGAGGAGTTCCTCGAGCGCTACCTAGCGGTGATCGACACGGTGGCCACGGGCTACAACAACGAGGGCAAGCGGTTCATGACGGTCGGCATCGGCTGCACCGGCGGCAAGCACCGCAGCGTCGCGATGGTGGAGGAGGCCGTGCGCCGCCTGGTCGAGCGCGGCTACGAGGCGCGTGCTCGTCATCGCGACCTGGGGCGCGAATGATGATGTCGCCCGCCCAGCGCGACCCGCGCGTCGTCGCTTTGGGCGGTGGCCATGGGCTGGCCGCGTCGCTGTCGGCGCTGCGCCGGGTCACCACCGAACTCACGGCCATCGTGACTGTCGCGGATAACGGCGGATCGTCCGGGCGTCTGCGCAGCGAGTTCGGCACCCTCCCGCCCGGCGATCTGCGGATGGCCCTCGCGGCGCTCTGCGGCGACGACCGCTGGGGGAGGACCTGGGCCGAGGTGCTGCAGCACCGCTTCGACTCCGAGGGGGAGCTCAACGGGCACTCTCTCGGGAACCTGCTGATCGTCGGTCTGTGGGACCTCCTCGACGACCACGTGCTCGGTCTCGACTGGGTGGCGGGCCTACTGGGCTCCCGCGGCCGGGTTCTCCCGATGTCCACGGTTCCGCTCGACATCACCGGAACCGCCGCCGGTCAGGACGGGGAGCCGAGCGACCTCGTCGTTCGCGGCCAGGCCGCGGTGGCGACCACGCCGAATCTCCTCGAGGTCGCGCTCGATCCTGCGGATCCACCCGCATGCCCCGAGGCACTCGAGGCGATCGCGGAGGCCGACTTCGTCGTGCTCGGACCGGGTTCCTGGTTCACCAGTGTGATCCCGCACCTCCTCGTCCCCGACCAGCGCAAGGCCCTGACGGCGTCCGAGGCGACGATCATCGTCGTGCTCAACCTCGAGGCGCAGGACGGCGAGACCGAGGGGTATGCCGCCGAAGACCACCTCGCGGTTCTGCATCGTCACGCCCCTGACCTGCGCGTCGACTACGTCATCGCCGACCCCACGTCAGTCCCGGATCCGGACCATCTCAACGCCTACGTCGTGGAGCTCGGTGGCCAGTTGGTCCTCGCAGATGTCTGTGACAGCGCGCATTCCGGCCAACATGATGCGACGAAATTGGCCGCTGCCTATGCGCCGTTGCTGAACCCGACATAGGGTGGCCCGCATGGCGATGACGGCTCAGGTGAAGGCAGAACTGGCCAATGTGAAGGTGACCAAGGTCTGCTGCCGAAAGTCTGAGGTCTCAGCCCTGCTTCGCTTTGCCGACTCCTTGCACCTGGTCAACGGCCAGGTCGT
>JBQCDC010000017.1:0-2394 GCA_051961575.1 Marmoricola sp. | reverse complement strand
CTTGTTGCTGGCGACATCGCCGAGGCGATCCGGTGGGTGGCCTCGCTGCCTGAGCACGTCAATGTGGATCAGATGGTGGTGCGGCCGGTGGCTCAGGCGACCAACACCAAGCTGCACCGCGGACCGATCTTCGGTGACCGCTGATGTCCCACATTCACGTGCTCACGACCGGCGGGACGATCGACAAGGTCTATGGGATCTCCGGGGAACTGGAGGTCGGGAAGCCTGCATTTGAGGCGCTGGTCGCGCCGGTGTTGAGCGACCTGACGTATGACGTCGAGGAGGTCCTCGCGATCGACAGTCTGGACATGACCGATGACGATCGGGAGTTGGTTCGTGAGGCGGTGGAACGGTCCGGTGAGTTGGTGCTGATCACGCATGGCACGGACACGATGACCGTGACGGCTGAGTACCTGCGTGCGCATCTGACTCGGTCCGATCAGGTGATCGTGCTGACGGGCGCGATGCAGCCGGCTTCGATGCGGTCCACCGATGCGGCTTACAACCTCGGGGCCGCGACTGCGGCCGTGCAGTTGTTGCCGCCTGGAGTGCACATTGCGATGAGTGGGCGGATCTTTCGGGCGGACCGAGTGACCAAGGACGTGGCGCGCGGGGTGTTCGTGGAGCGGCCGCAGAACCCGCGTTAGGACTCGCCGTCCTCCCGCGACCGACTGAGGTAGTTGTAGACAGACGCGCGCGAGAGCCCCATCTGCTGCGCGACGAGGGGAATGGCTCGCCGAACCTGGAAGACGCCACGCTCATCGAGCATGGTGAAGACCTTGATGCGCTCGTTCATGGTGAGGCGCGACAGCGGCTGCCCGAGCTCGGTCTGGATCTCGGTGAGCACGGTCTCGATGACCGACTCGATGTCCTTGCTGAACGTCGTCGTCGGAGCATCCGTCGTGACCTCGACATCCCCGGACAGTTCGGAGACAAGACGTCCGAGAGCACGCAACTCCGTCACCTCGAAGTTGATGCAGAGCGCGCCGACCACGTGCTGGTCAGCGGTACGCAGCAGGATCGTCGAGGACTTGATCACGCGACCGTCCTGCGTTCGGGTCACGTAGTTGAGGTCGTCAGCGGCAGCATCGCCCTGGCGGCGCAGCGCGAGCCCGATTCGGCTCATCGGCGACCCGACCTCACGCCCGGTCACATCGCCCGAAACGGCGATGACCGAGTGGTCCTCACGGCGGTAGTCATGGAGCACGACCTCGCACTTGCGCCCGAAGGTCGCGGCGATCCCGTCGACGAGCGGCATCATCGACGCGAAGAGCGCGTCCGCTGCCGCGTCGTCGATGGCAGGTCCCTTGTCGGCGGCAGCCTTGCTGGCGCGGCGCTTGGGGGTGGCCGCCTTGCTCGTCGATCCCGTCGCCTTGGCCGTTCTACGCGTCTTCGTTGCCTCTGCCATCAGTCGCCTCCTGTGGTCGACGGTCGCAACACCTTACCGGAAGTGCCCACCTCCTAGACAAGTCGTCCACCCGAGATCAAGAGGCGGGCACGAGGACGCTTCTTTACAAAATGACGATTCGTTCGACAAACTGGCTAACAGTGACTACGCTCCAAGCCAGTCGTCGAAAGGGTCCGCACGTGCTCAAGGTTTCCCCTCAGGTCGCGCCTCAGGACTGTTTGGTGCTCACCTCGGGCGAGGTTACGGAGGCATTGGCGTACGCGGATCTGCGAGCAGCGCTCGAGCAAACCCTGCTCAGCGCGCCTGCGGACGAGGACCGTCGTTTCAGGCAGTTGCTCGCCGTCGATGCCGGCGCCTTCCACGTCGTGGGCGGGACCGCCGTCATCGGCGACGCCGAACTGCTCGGGCTCAAGGTGAACGGTCGATTCGATAGCGGTCGGATGCGCGGCAGCCTGCTGCTCGTCGACGCGACCACCGGAGCACCGACCGGACTGATGGACTCGGGCGAGCTGACCGTGGCCCGAACGGCGGCCATGGTCGCCATCGCCGTGAGCCACTTCGCTCCTGCCGGTGACGTCTCCGCGTTGGTGGTCGGCACCGGTCGGCTCGCGCACCCCGTGATCCGCGCTCTGCTCTCGACCGGTGTCGAACGGATCCAGGTGTGGGGGCGTCATCTGGACCGGGCACACGACGTGGTTGCCGAGTTCGGACCGCACGTGCGGGTGACCGAAGAGCTGGCGGTCGCGGCCGGTCAAGCCCAGGTCGTCGTCACGATCACCTCCGCCGAGGAGGCGATCATCGGGCGTGACCAGATCGCACCCGGCGCGCTCGTGGTTGCCGTGGGGTCGGATGCACCGACCAAGCAGGAGCTCGACGCTGAACTGTTGGCCGACGCGGCCGTCATCGTCGATTCGGTTCAGCAATGTCTTGTGCAAGGTGAGCTGCGGGCAGCGGTGGCCAGTCGAGCACTGAGCGCCGACGACATC
>JBQCDC010000016.1:0-9836 GCA_051961575.1 Marmoricola sp. | reverse complement strand
CTGGGCACTGGGAGTTGAACCTCCCGCCGACCTATGTGGCCGGCGTGCAGGTGTTGTATCGGACGATCGTGGCCGGCCCGGACGCGACGCGGCGGTATGTCTCGCTGGTTCCGACGCAGCTGGTGCGCGCACTCCGGGAGGATTTCGGCCTGCGTGATCGTCTCATCGACTACGACGCGGTGTTGATCGGCGGCGGCCCTCTGAATGCGGCGGTTCGCCGTGAGGCCGAGGGACACGCGATCAAGATCGTGCAGACCTATGGCATGAGCGAAACCTGCGGTGGCTGTGTATACGACGGACTCCCGCTCGAGGGTGTCGAGTTGAAGATCGAGGACGGACAGGTACTTCTGCGCGGCCCGATGCTGTTCGACGGCTATGACGGCGAGCCTGAACGCACTGCCGCGGCTTTCGATGGCGGCTGGTTCCACACCGACGACCTCGGCTCGATCGATGACGGTGGGCGCCTCCATATCGAGGGACGTGCCGACGACATGATCATCAGCGGCGGCGTGAAGGTCCCCGCACGGGCGGTCGCCACGGCTCTCACCGCGGAAGACGCCGTGGTCGGAGTCGAGGTCGTCGGAGTACCTGACGACGAGTGGGGCGAGCGGGTGGTTGCCGTCGTTGCGGCTCGCGATCCGCTGTCCCTTGCCTCGCTGCGTGACCTGGTCGAACCGCGCTCGTGGGCGCCACGGCAGTTGGTGGTCGTCGAAGAGATCCCCACGCTCTCCAACGGCAAGCCCGATCGGATGGCAATGAAGCAGCTAGCGATCGCGGAGTGGCCACGTGGCTGAGGTCTTCTCGATCCCGCTCAGGCTGCGGTTCCGAGGCATCACCGTTCGGGAGGGGATGCTGATCGAAGGCGATGCCGGATGGGGGGAATTCAGCCCGTTCCTCGAGTACGACGATGCGGTGTCGGCGCCTTGGCTGGCGTGCGCGTTGGAAGCCGCCCAGGATGGATGGCCCTCGCCCGTGCGCGACGTCGTCCCGGTCAACGTCACAGTTCCCGCCTGCGACCCGGAGCGGGCGCACGCGATCGTGACCAACTCGTCGGGCTGCCGCACCGCGAAGGTCAAGGTCGCCGAGAAGGGGCAGAGCCTGGCCGACGACGTTTCGCGCGTCGAGGCAGTGCGCGACGCGATCGGGTCCGACGGGCGCATTCGAATCGACGTGAACGGCGGCTGGTCACCGGAGGAGGCGGTGTCCCGGATCCCGCTCCTCGACCGGGCAGCGGGCGGGCTCGAGTACGTCGAACAGCCGTGCGCCGATGTCGAGGACCTGGCTTGGGTGCGGCGGAAGGTGGACGTGCCGATCGCGGCGGACGAGTCGATCCGGCGGGCGGAGGATCCGTACCGGGTGAGGGATCTCGAGGCCGCCGACATCGCGGTGCTGAAGGTTCAGCCGCTCGGTGGTGTGCGGGCCTGCCTTCGCATCGCCGAGGACATCGGGCTTCCGGTCGTGGTCTCGAGCGCGGTGGAGTCCAGCGTCGGGGTCGCGGCTGGCGTCGCGTTGGCTGCCGCGCTGCCCGAGCTGAACTACGCCTGCGGCCTCGCCACCGTCCAACTCCTGAAAGGCGACGTGACCCAGGACCCGCTGCTGCCGGTCGACGGTGCGCTGCCCGTGCGTCGGGTCGCGGTTGATCCGTCGCTGCTCGCCACGCACTCAGCGCCCGAGGATCGTGCGACCTACTGGCACGATCGACACGCGCGCGTGCTCAAGCGCATCGAAGGGAGGGCTGATGGTCGAGACCTCCACTGACCTGGCGACCCGGGTCGTCGATCAGCTCCTTCAGCTCGGGGTCGAGCACGTGGTGCTCGCACCCGGTTCGCGCAGTGCGCCGCTCGCGTTCGCACTCGCCAAGCGGGCCGACGCCGGCGACCTGACCCTGCACACCCGCATCGACGAGCGCACCGCCGCCTTCCTGGCGCTCGGGATCGCCAAGGGCTCGCATCGACCTGCGGTGGTCGTCACCACCTCGGGGACAGCGGTCGCCAACCTGCATCCAGCGATGCTCGAGGCCTCGCACGCCGGCGTGCCGCTCATCGCGCTCAGCGCTGATCGTCCGGCGACTCTTCGCGGGACGGGCGCCAACCAGACCACCGATCAGGTGCGGATGTTCGGAGACGCCGCGACCTTCATCGACGTGGCCGCTGGCATGAATTTCGAACCGATGAGCTGGGACGCGCGCAGCCCGCTCCACCTCAACGTCCAGTTCACCGAGCCCCTCGTGCCAACCGACGGCTCGAACGTGAGAAGTGACGGCTCGGCGGGGGCCCACCCGTCACTTCTCACGGCCGAGCCGTCAGTTGTGACCGGGGAGGTGCGGGTTGGGCCTCGTACCGTCGTCGTTGCGGGTGACGACTCGGGGCGGGTCGGGCGACAGATCGCCGAGGCTGGCGGCTGGCCGGTGTTCGCTGAGCCGAGCAGCGGCTCGCGCACCGGGGCCAACGCTCTCCGTACGTACCGCCTTCTTCTGCAGACCGCGATCGCGGACGAGATCGAGCGCGTGATCGTGACCGGCCATCCGACCTTGTCGCGGCCGGTCGCCCAGCTCCTCGCACGCGAGGACGTCGAGGTCGTCTCGGTGCGGGCGCAGGGCCGTTGGCCGCAACGGCCGTTCCCCGTCGCCGTCGAAGTCGATGAGCTGACGGTCGCCGGAGAACCTGAGGACCCGGCTTGGCTCGATCGTTGGCGCGAGGCTGACTGCGACCTGGCGGGTCGCATCGACCACTACGTCCGCGAGATCCCGGGTCTGAGTCCTTACGAGGTTGCTGCCGAGGTGGCCGCCGCCATCCCCAGCGGAGGCATGCTGTGGGTCGGCGCCAGCAACCCGATTCGCGATCTTGACCTGATGGCGCCGCCGACCCCGGTCGGCGACCACCGCATGGTCCTGGCGAATCGCGGGCTCGCCGGCATCGACGGCACGCTGAGCACGGCGATCGGCGCCGCGATCGCGCGGAAGCCCACGCGGGCCATCGCCTACGTAGGCGATGTGACCTTCCTGCACGACCTCACCGCACTGATCCAGGGTCCCGATGAGCTCCAGCCCGACCTGACCATCGTCGTGGCCAACGACAACGGCGGCTCCATCTTCACCACTCTCGAGCAGGGGGCACCGGAATACGCCTCGAGCTTCGAGCGTCTGTTCGCGACCCCGCACGGCGTCGACCTCGCTGCCCTGTGTGCCGCCGTCCGCATCCCGCACTGGCGGGTGGACCGCCGGGCCGAGCTCGCCCATGCCCTCGGAAACGCCAATGGTGGCCTCGATGTCATCGAGGCCACCATTGAACGAGGTGATCGCCGACTCTGGGAGTCGGACCTGCGCGGTCTTATCCGGTGAAGATGACCACGCCGGAGGTGCCGATCTCGATGTTCGCACCGACCGGAAGACCCGCGCGTGCGGTGCTCAGGACGATGTGAAGGGCGATGACCTTCTCAGCGATGCCCTTCGGCGTGACCGCCGACTGCTGCTCGTTGATCGTCACCAGGCCGAGACCCGCCACGTTGATCTTCGTGTTCGGCGCGACGTTGATCGAGATGGGCTTGCCCGCGATCTTCAGGTTGATGAAGTCCGTCGAGCCTTCCGTCAGCGGCGTGCCGCCGAACCCACCTGTCAGCCGCACGTGCGCCGTCGAACCGATCGCCTGAGCGGTGATCAGGCCGTTGAACAGGTTCAGGCCGGCCACCTTGGCATTCTCGAGCGCGTCGGAGAGCGCCGAGGTCTGGATCCCGGAGCCGTTGGTCTGGATGACACCGAGGTTCAGCACACCCTGGAGGTAGGCCTTGGCGGTGGAGTTGGTGATGTTCGCACCGTTGGTACCGAACGAGGGCAGCGAGTTCATCGCGGTCTGGCCCGACTCGACCTGAACCGCGTTGCCGACCTGTGCGTTCACGTACGAGCCGTAGGCGTAGCCACCGACCGGAGCACCCTGGTTGACGTTGGCCGACTGCAGAACCTTCGCGTAGACCGGGTTGACCGTGATCTGCGCGCCGGCAGCCGCGCCACTACGAGCCTGCAGCAGCGTCACGGACAGGCCCGAGCCGATGGTCACGGCTGAGGTGTCGTCCGCAGCGGACACGGTCTGGTTGATGACGACCTTCGCGACGCCCGGGATGTTCACCGTGGTGTTCGGGGCGACGTTGACCGGGTAGGCCTTACCGCCGATCTTGAGACCGAGGAACGTGGTCGTGGTGCTGGCCGTCGGAGGTGTCGTGGTGTTCGCGAAAGCGGTCGCCGTGGTGTCGATCGCCTCGGCCTGGATGGCGCCGCCGAGCAGCGAGACGCCCGCGGTGCGCGCGTGCGTCACGAGCTTGGCTCCGTCACCGAAGTTCGAGCCGGTGGCGTCGGTCTTCACGGCGCCGACGCTGACCAGCCCGGTCACCTTGACGCTCGCGACGTTGTTGGTCTGCGCCTGGTTGCCGACGCCGATGACCTCGGACTCGGCCGTCAGGTCCGATGTGACGGTCAGGCCTACGGCGCTGACCTGGGTTCCGCCGGCGTAGCCGCCGTAACCGAACGTGGGAGTGGTGGCCTGTGCGACGCTCGGTGCCATTGTGGCGACAACGGCGAGAGCGCCCGCGATGGCCGCGGTGCGTAGTTTCATTTACTGACCCCTTCAAAAAAGCCTGCTCGGGGGGTCAGGACCCCCCGTTTGGTCCGCCATGGAGAACCTTAACTCCACTAAGTCAACGCGCGACAACTCGATTGGGGACGGGTGAAACGGAGGGTTACGTCACATCAGGCCGGTTCCGATCAGATCACCCTCCGGTTGAACCGCATCCTCAAGCGCATCTCGGCGAGGATCAGCCGGGGAGGCAGCTGACGCAGGAACGTCGGCACGCGGCGGTAGATCGGGGGGAAGACCTTCCAGAACCGGTCGTAGCGCTTCTGGTCGCGCTCGGACCAGGAAAGCCCCAGGATCTCGCGCACATGCGGGTCGAGATTCCCGCGCGACATGAGGTCCTGTAGCGGAAGCAAGGGCCGGATGAGAAAGGGCTGAGACCGGGTGTCGAGCAGCTTCGTCACGTAGTCCTGGACGACCGGATCGGACTCCATCCGGTCGTAGGACTCCTTCCAGTACACCTCGAAGTCCGCCAGCGTCTCGGGCCACATCTCCGGGTCGACCTGAAGCGCGTTGCCGAAGATCTGCGCATCCCGGTAGATCCGGTCGCGGCTCGAGGGACTGAGCGGACCGAAGGTCTTCTCGTAGATGAAGATCCCGTTGTGGGCGAGCGTCGCCGCCACCCACAGCTGCAGGTCCTTGTCGTAGGCGGAGTAGCGACCCTCGGAACGGACGTTGACGTGCGCCTTGTTGACCAGCCGCCGAATCGTCTCGCGCTCGGCATCGGTGCCCAGGATCATCACGTACACGTAGGTGAGGGTGGTGCGCAGACGGTCCACCGGGCGCGACAACGTGGTGCTGTGCTCGGCGACGCCGAGCCCGACGCCCTTCATGGCGAGCTGGTTCAGCACCGTCGAGCCGGCACCGAGCATCAGCGCCTGCTCGGCGATGAAGTCCCGGAGCTCGACCTCGCTGGTCGTCGAACGACTCATGCTTTCTCCTTGCGTTCTCAGACCAGGCGCTTGCCGAAGCGGCGGCGCAGCCTGAAGTCGTAGAGGTAGGACAGGATCACGAGGCGACGCAGCGGCTTGGGCGCCAGCGCGTTGATGCGGCGAACCCAACGGTTCAGGCGGTCGAAGCGTTTCTGGTCTCGAGAGCTCCACTCCAGCCCCATCAGCTCGCGGAACTCAATCGGCAGCCACCCCGTGGATTGCCAGCGATGGAAGGGACCGAGCAGGCTCGAGAGCGGCCGCGGCAGGAACCGCAGCAGCAGGAACTCCTCGAGGTAGGCACGCACGAAGTCGTCGATGGCGAGGCGCTCGCGCACGGTGCGGTTCCAGTACTCCTCGAAGGCCGCCGTGTCGGCGGGCCATTGGTCGGCGCGCATCTGCAGCGAGGTCCCGAGCACCGCGCTGGCTCGATACATGGCCTCCTTGTCGTGCTCGTAGCGGTCGGGGGAGAGCCAGGCCATGTTGTCGGCGAGACCGCGATACAGGCAGGCGGCCACCCACAGCTGGAGCTCGGGGTCGAACGCGTTGTACTCGACTGGGTCTCCGGGCTTGGACCGCACGGCGCGGTGGGACTCGTTGACAGCGGCGCGGTAGGCGCCCTGCTCCTCCTCGGTTCCGAGTAGGGAGACGGCCAGGTACGTGAATGTGGTGCGACCACGCTTGATCGGGTGCTTGAACAGCTGACCGGAGGTCACCGTGCTCGCCGCGACGCCATGCCCGACGCCCGGCATGGCCAGCTGCATCACGATGTTCGCGCCCGAGGCCGAGAGTCCCGCGAAGCCCAGGGTCTCGGCTACTCCGCGGAAGTCGAAGGGCTCGGCCGCGACCGGGGTGCGATCAGTGGTTGCTGTCATCGCGAGCGCCTCGGGCCGGTGTGGCCAGGTTGTTCAGCGCCACCTGGAACTGCGCGATCACCGCGTCGAGACTCAGCTGGCGCAGCGAGCGCAAGGTGCTCTCGAAGTGCTCGACCGCATCGGGGTCCGAGCCCTCGTGCTGCTTGCGGAACGGCTCGACGACATCCGTCCGCATCAGTCCGCCGAGCTGGCGCACCATCGTGCTCATCGAGTCGGCGATGATGTCGGCCGCCGCCCTGATGGTTGCAGGCGAGACGTCGAGGTCGAGCAGCGCGACGCTCACATCGAACGTCGGCATCACCACGTAGGTGCCCGGGCCTTCGGCCCGGACGGCACCCAGGGCCCGCAGTTCGTCGAGCTCGGGATCGGTGAGCACGCGTCCCGCTCGGACGTGCAGGCCCTCGCGATCCAGGACCTCGGTGGGCGAGGGTGCCCACGAGTTGAGCATCGATCGGCGTACCTCGAGGTCGGCCAACGACGTGTCGTCGCGCAACTGGGAGAGCTGCTGCTCGATGCCGGCCAACGAGAAGCCGCGTTCCTGCATCGTGCGGATGATCTCGAGTCGGATCCGGTGGCGGTCGTCGTAGTAGGCGATCCGGCCGCGGCGCTCAGGTGCCGGTAGGAGGCCCAGGCTCGCGTAGTAGCGGGTCGTGCGCACGGTCATGCCCACCCGCATGGCCAGCTCGTCGATGGTCCACGCAGGGCCGTCCGCCACTTCAGGCCTCACCGCGACACTCACGAAATCGACTGTATCGCATTTACTGAAACAGTAGTACTGTCTCAGTCGTTCCTTGTGAGTCAAGCCACATATCCACGTGAGGTTCGTGCCCATGACTGCTCCCGGCGTCAGCGCCCGCGGCGGCTTCATGGACGGGTTCCGTGAGGGCCTGGGGGAGGGCTCGCGCTGGCGGGTGTGGGAGCAGACCAAGGGCTTGCTCGACCTGGCCGCGCGGATCGTGGGTGCGCTCATCACCTCGATCCGTAAGGGTCGCTTCCCCGTGGTCGAGCTCATCGACCAGACCTGGGAGACGATCCGGGTCTGCACGTTGCCTGCGCTCGCGGTGTCGGTGCCGTTCGGCATCGTGTTGGCCCTGCAGGTCGGTGTGCTCGCCCAACAGGTCGGAGCGGTCGCCTTCACCGGCGCCGGCAACACCCTGGCCGTCGTTCGTCAGGCCTCGCCGATGATCACGGCCCTGATGCTGTCGGGAGTCGCCGGCTCGGCTATCTGTGCCGACCTCGGATCGCGCAAGATCCGCGAGGAGCTGGACGCCCTTGAGGTCATGGGCATCTCCGTGGTCGAGCGGCTCGTCGTCCCGCGAACCCTGGCCACCGTCATCGTCGCCTGCCTGCTCAACGGCGTCGTCATGTTCTTCTCGATCATCACCACGCTGCTGGTCAGCCTGGCCGCGATGAATCTGTCGCCGGGTACCTATCTCTCCTCGGTCAGCACGCTCGCCTCGATGCAGGACCTCTATCTGTCACTCGTCAAGGCCGCCATCTTCGGGGTCATCTGCAGCGTGGTCGCCGCGTACAAGGGGATGAACGTCAAGGACGGCCCGGCCGGTGTCGGCGACGCGGTCACAAACGCGGTGGTGATGAACTTCGTTCTCTTGTTCGCCGCGAACTTCGTGATCTCGCAGGTCGCCCAGTCGTTCATGCGAGGGCCCTTCGGATGAGCGTCTCAGCGGTAGCGGCCAACGTGATGGGCAGCGGCGTGCGCGTCGCCGCCGGGGTGGGCGAGCAGTTCTACTTCGCCTACAAGACGATCGCCGGCATCCCGCATGCGATGCGCCACCACCGTGCCCAGGTCGGCCGCGTGCTTGCCGAGGTCACCTTGGGATCCGGCATCTTCGTGATCGGCGGCGGCGTGGTCGGCGTGGTACTGCTGCTCTCGACCCTGACGGGGACCGAGGTCGGGCTCGAAGGGCACAACGGCCTGGCGGCGATCGGGCTGGCGCCGCTGACCGGTTTCATCTCCGCGTACGCGAACACCCGCGAACTGGCGCCGATGATCGCGGCACTCGGCTTCGCGGCCAGGATCGGCTGCGGCTTCACCTCGCGCCTGGGTGCGATGCGGATCAACGAGGAGATCGACGCCGTCGAGTCGATGGCGATCCGGCCGATCCCCTTCCTCGCCAGCACCCGCCTGGTGGCGGCCCTGGTGGTGGTGCTGCCGCTGTACATCCTCGGCCTGGTCGGCACCTACCTGGCCACGCATCTGATGGTCGTCCACTTCTACGGTCAGTCGGCCGGCACCTACGAGCACTACTTCCGCGACTTCGTCACTCCCACCGACGTCATGTTCTCGGGTCTCAAGGTCGTGGTCCTCACGTGCGTGGTGACCTTGATCCACTGCTACCACGGCTACGTCGCGCACGGCGGCCCTGCGGGCGTGGGTCGAGCGACCGGCCGTGCCATCCGGTCGAGCATCGTCGCCCTCGTCGTGCTTGACATCGTCCTCACCCTGCTGTTCTGGGGTCCCGACCGCCAGCCTCTGATCACGGGTTAGCGCCATGTCCGAGTACCTGTTCCCGCGGGCCGTCCGCAACCCGGTCGCCCTTCGACTGCGCCTGGCCGTGCTGGCCCTGGTCGTCGGCCTGGTGTTCGTGGCGGCGGCCGGCTACCTCGGTCTGAAGTACCTCGGCTACGCGGGCAATAGCGTCACTGTGACGGTCCACGTGACCACGCTGGGCGACTCCCTCGGCGTCGATTCGAGCGTCAAGTTCCGCGGACTGCGGATCGGCCGCGTGGTGAGGGTGACCGATGCGCGCGGTGCCGACGGCACGTATGCCGTCACGGCGGTCCCGGAACCGAGCCAGGCCGTCGACATACCAGCGGCCGTGCACGCACGCGTGCTTCCCGGCTCGATCTTCGGAGCCGAGTACATCGATCTCGAGCCACCGGCGGTCTCCGGTCCCGGTGGCGACGTACGCGATGGTGCGGTGATCACCGCCGACACCAGCGCGGCATCGATCCGCGTGATGGACACCCTGGCCTCGGCTCAGCGCATCCTGGCGGCGATCGATCCGAGCACGCTCAACGAGACGTTGTCCCAGCTGGCCAACGCACTGGACGGCAAGGGTGCCTCGCTGCACCGTTTCATCATCGAGGCGAACGACCTGCTCGCTCGGTCGCGCACACACGAGCCCGCGATGTTCACCGACCTCAACCTGCTGTCGACGAACCTGCAGACGTCCGCGGACATCGAGCCGGTCCTCGCCCAGGCCATCCGCGCCAGCCTCCCGACGGCAGCCGTGATCTCGCAGCACGCTCGGCAGCTCGGCGCCACCATGCGGGCGGGCACTCAGCTGCTCCACACGGCCGCCGACTTCTTCGCCGGCCATGGTCGCGACCTGGCCGCCTTCTTCGCCGCCGTCGAGCCGACCTATCGAGCATTCGTCGGCGGCATC
>JBQCDC010000015.1:0-7109 GCA_051961575.1 Marmoricola sp. | reverse complement strand
AGCCCGATATAGAAGGTGCCGTCCTGCTGCGGAAGCGCGAACACAAAGCGATTCGCGTGCCCGGGCACAGGTGCCATCACGGCGCACGCGACGCCGCGGAACTTGTCCGCGCGCACCACGATGTGGGTGCCGCGGGAAGGGCGCAGCGTGATGTCCTCGTCGAGGTCACCTGCCCAGACACCGGTCGCGCTGATCACGGCGCGAGCCGTCACGACGTGCTCGCTCCCGGTCTCCGCGTCGACGAGTACGGCGGAGGTTCCCGTGGCGTTCTTGACTGCCACGCGCGTGCGGACGTCCGCACCATAGGCGACCGCAGTCCGCGCCATGTTCACGACGAGACGGGCGTCATCCTCCAGCTGGCCGTCGAAGGAGAGCACGCCGCCGCGCAGTCCGTCGCGCTTCACCACAGGTGCGAGCTCGAGCGTCTTGGCCACCCGGACCCTGCGCGATCGGGGGAGCAGTGCGGCCGGTGTGCGAGCGCCTGCGCGCAGCAGGTCGCCAGCCGCGACCCCGACACGTGCGAGCACCGCGTTGCCCTTGGGCACCGATGGCGTCAGCGGAATGAGCATGGGCAGCGTGTGCACCAGGTGCGGCGCGGTGGTCTGCATGAGGATGCCGCGCTCGACCGCGCTCTCGTGCGCGACCCCGATCTGCCCGTTGGCCAGGTAGCGGAGTCCGCCGTGCACCAGCTTGGAGCTGAAGCGCGAGGTGCCCCAGGCGATGTCACGCGCGTCGACGGCGAGCACCGAGAGCCCACGGCTAGCCGCATCCAGAGCCACCCCGGCTCCCGTGATGCCGAGCCCGATGACAAGCACGTCGACCTCGGTCGGCAGGTCCGCTCCGCCGACCCGGATGCGGGACTCTGAGCTGGGTAGAGGGTTCAGCAGGGTGGTCATGGCGCGAGATACCTCATCAGGGCGTCGGTGAATTCCTGGTCGAGCTCGTTCATGCGCTTCTGCGTCGGCGCGAGAACGTGGGCGGAGAGAGCGAATCCCTGAGCCTGGAGCAAGATCGCGCTCGCGATCACCTCGGGCTCGCCCGAGCGGATCTGGCCGGCGGCCTGGCCCTCGCGAACTCCTTCGGTGAGGAAGCCGATCAGGAGGTCCTGCACGCGACCGGTGCGCTCGATCAGGTAGGGCAGCAGACGCTCCGGGTCGAGCTCGAGGATGCGGGCGAACATGTCGTTGGCTCGCAGAGCGCGCACCGACCCGATCACCGACTCGACCACGCGCTCGCGGTAGTCGCCCGCCTCGCTGATGGTGAGCACATCGGCCCACTCGCGCGTCATCAGGTCACCGAGTAGAGAGTTCATGTCCGGCCACGCCCGATAGAGCGTCATCCGGCTGACGCCGGCTCGACGCGCGATCTCGGTGAGTGTGGTCCGGCTCCACCCGAGGTCGAGCAGAGCCTCACGCGCCGCGTCGAGATAGACATCAGAGGTTGAGGAGCCGCGTAGCGGCGTCACGAAACCGAGTCCCGCTTCACCATTGTGATGACTTGACGTCATGTGTAACACTGTAACACATGAGCATCCAGGACTTCTCGATCACCGCCTTGGCTGACACCCCCCTCGCGCGCGCCACGACGCCGCGCCCCGAGATGCACTGGTCGCGCTGGGGCGACCCCGCTGAGGCCGGCCCGGTGAGCGACTCCGTGCGCGGTCTCATCGACATGTTCTTGGGTGCCTCCGACACTCCCGCCGTCTCGGCCGAGCAGGTCGCGCTCTCTGCGCCGCTCGCCGCCGACCTGGTCGCGGAGCTCGGTGCGATCGTCGGCCCGGAGCACGTGAGCACGGCGCATTCCGATCGCCTGCTGCGGACCCGCGGCAAGTCGACCCCGGATCTTCTGAAGATCCGCTCGGGTGACGGCAGCGAGTCGCCGGACGTGGTCGTGCGTCCGGGCAACGCGGCCGAGATCGAGGCCCTCATCGCCTGGTGCGTTCGCCAGCACGTTGCTCTGGTCCCGTTCGGTGGAGGCACCTCGGTCGTCGGTGGTCTGGTGGCCGATCGAGGCGGCTTCAACGGCGTGGTCTGCCTGGACCTCATGCGCCTCGACCGGCTGATCTCGGTGGACCGCGAATCGATGACCGCCGTCCTCGAACCCGGTCTGCGTGGTCCGCAGGCTGAGGCTCTGCTCGCCGACCAGGGTCTGACGCTCGGGCACTTCCCGCAGTCCTTCGAGTACGCGTCGATCGGCGGGTTCGCGGTGACGCGCTCCTCGGGTCAGTCCTCCGCCGGCTATGGGCGGTTCGACTCGATGGTGCTGGGCCTGTCGATGGTGACTCCCAAGGGCGTCCTCGAGCTGGGCATGTCGCCCTCCAATGCGTCGGGCCCCGACCTCCGCGAGGTGGTGATGGGCTCGGAGGGAACCCTCGGCGTGGTGACCGCCGTCCGGGTGAGGGTGCGTGCACTGCCCGAGCACAAGGTCTACGAGACCTGGCGCTTCGAGTCCTTTTTCCAAGGCGCTGCTGCGATGCGGATGCTCGCGCAGTCGGGTGTCATGCCGACCGTGCTGCGGCTCTCGGACGAGAACGAGACGTCGATCAACCTGGCCAAGCCGAGCGAGGTCGGTGGTCAGACCTCCGGCGGGGTGCTCATGATCGTCGGTCACGAGGGCACGCCTGCAGCGGTCGCGGCCAAGCGTGCCGCCGTGACCATGCTCCTCGAGGGTGCGGGCGGCGTCTGCCTGGGAGACGAGGGCGGCGAGGCCTGGGCCAAGGACCGATTCCACGGTCCTTATCTGCGCGACTCACTTCTCGACATCGGCGTGCTGGTCGAGACGCTGGAGACCGTGACCTACTGGTCGCGGATCGAGGACGTGTACCGGGCGGTCAACGCCGCGCTGGTGGGTGCGCTGGGGGAGGCGACCCTGGTGCTGTGCCACATCTCGCACGTCTACGAGACCGGCTGCTCGCTCTACTTCACGGTGGCGACCAAGGCGTCGGATGAACCGCTGCCGCAGTGGATGGCTGCCAAGGCGGCCGCGTGCGACGCGCTGATGGAGCACGGCGCCTCGATCACGCACCACCACGCGGTCGGTCGCGATCACAAGGCTTGGCTCGAGGGCGAGATCGGTGAGGTCGGGGTCGGCATGCTGCGTGCGCTCAAGGCCGACCTCGACCCCACCGGTGTGCTGAACCCGGGGGTCTTGATCCCCTAGGGGATCACTGCTGGTCCGGGACGCCCAGCTGCTTCTCGATGGCGGCCTCGCCCTTGGCGATCTTGTCCGCGTACTTGTTGTCGGTCTTCTCGTTGACCAGCGACTCGATCTTGTCCATCGCGTTGTGAACCTGATCGGGGTGCTGGCCGGCGAGGTCCTTGGCCCTGTTGACCATGTCGGAGAAGTTGCTCATCGTCTTGCCTTTCAGTTCCTCGGAATTAGTGGTGAACAAACGTCGGTCAGATCCCGGACATGACGTTCGAGACCACGGATAGTCCCTGGCTCTTCGCCGTCGACTCCAGCGTGCTCGCGGTGCTGTTCAGGTCCGTCACGGCGGACAGGTTGCCGCCCTTGATCTTGCTCACCACAGAACCCAGAGCGTTCGCGATATCGGTGAGTGGCTTGATCAGGACCTTGCACAGAATGGGGTCGGCCTTGGCGTTGTCGATCGCGTTGTGCGTGAGGTGGACGATCGCCGCAACCGCCGCGCCTGCCTTGAGGAGCGCGAAGATCCGGCCGTGCGCGCCCTTGGTGAACTTGCCTTCGGTGTAGGGCTTGTAGATGAAGTGGCGTGTGGAGCCGATGATCAGCCCGATGTCGGCGACGAACCGGGTCTTCACGAAGGCTTTCTGCGGCGTGGTGGGGCACGTCGCGGCGGCGGTCGTCGTAGTCGTCGGCGTTGAATTCGAATTCGCTTTAGCCCCGCACCCGACAAGGGCGAAGGAAACGATCAGGGGCAAGGTCAGGGCAGCTACCCAGCGTCGCATGAGAAATCCTCTCGTGTGTGATCCGATCCCCCACGCAATGTCGTCTAACGGGTCACGCGACGGATTGGGTACGGGAGGTCGTGCAAAACCCGATCTGTTGATCCCCTGAGCACTCGTGCTCTCAGTCCAGGGCCCAGACAAGGACGCTGGTGTCCGGCTGGGTGGGCTGGATAAGCCGACCGCCCTCGTCGACCAAGCGCGCCGCTGATCCCGCTCGGATCTCGCGCTCCCCGACGGCGATCGCTCCGGTGATCACGAAGACGTGCAGCCGAGACGAGTTCGGCAGCGCGAGCGTCTCGTCCGTGCACCGACCCAGGTAGAGCGTCGCGCCGGTGGTGTTCAGCGGGACCCCGCCCGGACCCGCGAGCACACTCCACCCGTCGGCCTCGAGGACCGACTCGACGGTGTACGACGGGGTCAGCGACGGCGCATCGGGACGCAGCCACGTCTGGATGAATCGTGTCGGACGATCGGTCGCGTTGGTCTCGGCGTGGGTGACGCCGGAACCCGCGGACAGCACCTGCACCTGACCGGGCGCCACGACCTCGGAGTGGCCGAGGTCGTCGGTGTGGCGGAGGGCGCCGGTCAGAACCCAGGTGACGATCTCGGTGTCGCGGTGCAGGTGGTCGTCGTACCCAGCACCCGGCGCGAGAACCTCGTCGTTGTGGGCGATGATCGCGCCGAAGTTCAGGTTGTTCGGGTGGTAGTGCTCACCGAAGGAGAAGGAGTGAGCCGTCGAGCGCCCGTCGATCTCGGTGAGATAGCGATCATCAGCTCGGCGTACCTCGATCGGCATGCCGCCATCGTTGCACCCGAAGGTAAACGGGTCTCGTGACGCCGCTGCGCGGCTCCTCAACCTCCGACTCAGGTGCGGGCAGCCAGCTCCACGCCCTGCTTGATGGCTCGCTTCGCGTCGAGCTCCGCGGCCACGTCGGCGCCGCCGATGAGCGCGCTCTTCCGACCGCTCGCGGTGAGTTCGTCGTGGAGCGCCCGCACCGACTCCTGGCCCGCGCAGATCACCACGTGGTCGACGTCGAGCACCTGCGGCTTGCCGTCCACGGTGATGTGCAGGCCCGCATCGTCGATGCGGTCGTACGAGACGCCCGTGAGCATGTGCACGCCCGACTGCTTCAGCACAGCCCGGTGCGCCCAGCCGGAGGTCTTGCCGAGGTCCTTGCCGATGAAGGACGTCTTGCGCTGCAGCAGCCACACCTCGCGAGCGGCCTCGCGTGCTTTGGGCGTCACAAGTGCGCCCTCGGTCATGGCCGATTCGCCGACACCCCAGTGCGCGAGCCACTCGTCGAGCTCCTCGGGTTGGTGGGTGAGCCACACCGAGACATCGACGCCGATGCCGCCCGCGCCGATGACCGCGACGCGCTTGCCGGGGACGACGGTTCCGTTGAGCACGTCGGCATAGGAGACCGCCTTGGGGTGATCGATGCCCTCGATGGCGGGAACCCGTGGCTGCACGCCCGTCGCTACGACCACCTCGTCGAAGCCCTTCACAGCCTCGGCGTTCGCCTCAGTGCCGAGTCGGACCTCGACACCCAGCGCCGCCATTCGCGCCGTGTAGTAGCGCAGCGACTCGGTGAAGTCCTCCTTGCCCGGGACCTGCATGGCCAAGCGGAACTGGCCGCCGATCTCGGTGCTCTTCTCGAACACGGTCACCTTGAATCCGCGCTCGGCGTGCGCGACGGCGGTCGAGAGCCCTGCGGGCCCGGCGCCGACAACGGCGACGGTGCGCGGACGAACCGTGGGCATCAGCACCAGCTCGGTCTCCCGACCGGCGCGCGGGTTGAGCAGGCACGTGCACTTCTGGTTCTTGAAGACGTGGTCGAGGCAGGCCTGGTTGCAGGCGATGCAGGTGTTGATCTCGTCGGCGCGCTCCTGCATGGCCTTGTTCACGAAGTCGGGGTCGGCCAGCAGCGGTCGTGCCATAGAGACGAGGTCGGCGTCGCCGCGCTGGAGGATCTCCTCGACCATCTCGGGAGAGTTGATCCGGTTCGAGGCGCAGACCGGGATGTCGACGGCCGCCTTCAGGCGTGCGGTCGCCCAGGTCCAGGCGCCGCGGGGAACCTGCGTGATGATCGTGGGAACCCGCGCTTCGTGCCAGCCGATGCCGGTGTTGAAAACCGTTGCGCCCGCCTCTTGGAGCAGGCCCGCCAGCTCCTCGACCTCGTCCCAGGTCTGGCCACCCTCGACCAGGTCGAGCAGCGAGATCCGGTAGATGATCGGGAAGCCGTCGCCGACGGTCTCGCGCGTCCGGCGCACGATCTCAACCGGGAAGCGCATCCGGTTGGTCGACGAGCCGCCCCACATGTCGGTGCGCTGGTTGGTGCGCGAGGCGAGGAACTGGTTGATCAGGTAGCCCTCGGAGCCCATGATCTCGACGGCGTCGTAGCCGGCGCGCTGGGCAAGGCCGGCTGCACGCGCGAAGTCGGAGGCGGTGCGGTCGACGCCCTTGGTGGACAGGGCGCTCGGCTTGAACGGGTTGATCGGCGCCTTGATCGCGCTCGCACTCACGGACCAGGGCACGTAGGCGTAACGCCCGGCGTGCAGGATCTGGAGTGCGATCGCGCCGCCCTCGTCGTGGACCGCGTTGGTCACACGCTTGTGGCGCTCCGCCTGGAGGCGAGTTGTCATCTCCGAGGCGAACGGCTTGAGCCAGCCCCGCTTGTTGGGCGCGAAGCCGCCGGTCACGATGAGGCCCGTGCCGCCGCGAGCACGCTCGGCGAAATAGGCCGCGAGCTTGTCGATGTCCCAGGGGTAGTCCTCGAGGCCCGTGTGCATCGAGCCCATCACCACGCGGTTGCGGAGGGTGAGGTCGCCGATGGTGAACGGCGAGAGCATCAGGTCGTATTTGCTCATGAATGAGCCTCCAGGTATTCGGTCAGCCATTGGGTCCAGAACTGCTCGGCGAGGATGCCGCCGCGCAGAACGAGGTACTGGTCGAGGTCTTGTCCACTGAGGTTGGACGGCTCGGGGTAATCCCGAGCGAGAAGCGAGTTGTAGAGCGCGAGACGCGCGTTGTGCTCGGCGAGGCGCGCCTTGATGTCGTTGAGTAGTGCGTTCCGGTCGCCATACGAGGCACCGCGCATCTTGACCGCGAGGCTGTTGCGCAACGCGTCGCCCGGGGTCGGCTCAGCGATCCACTCAGCGAGCACCTTCTCGCCCAGAGGGGTC
>JBQCDC010000014.1:0-17880 GCA_051961575.1 Marmoricola sp. | reverse complement strand
GTCGCGAATGACCTGCGCATGGTGCTGCGGGTTGCCCTCCGCGTCGTTCGTGACGCCGCCGAAGGTGTCCAATCCGAACTCAACTGCGTTCATGCGCCCTGTAACGCCAGCCGAGCCTGGATGCTTCCCGGTCACTGGTTCGTAAGGCGTAGAGGGTCACAGGTGCCCACATGTCTCGTAGCGTGGCGAGTATGAGCGCAGATCTTTCGGCCGAAGTCGTCGTTGTCGGACTCGGGGTCGGCGGTGAGTCCGTTGCCGGGCAACTCGCCGATGCAGGACTCGACGTCATCGGCATCGAGAGCGAGCTCGTCGGCGGCGAGTGCCCGTACTGGGGATGTATCCCGAGCAAGATGATGCTCCGAGCCGCGAACCTCCTCGCAGAGGCACGGCGGATCCCGGGAATGGCGGGCAGCAGCTCGGTCTCCCCCGACTGGACGCCCGTCGCCCAACGGATCCGGCAGGAGGCCACCGACACCTGGGACGACAAGGTCGCTGTCGATCGATTCGTCGGCAAGGGCGGACGGTTCGTGCGCGGCAAGGCCAAGATCCTCGACCCGCGCACGGTCGAGGTTCCCGGCACGGGCACGATCCTCGCGCGCCGGGTCCTCGTGATCGGCACTGGAACGGTGCCCTCGATCCCGCCGATTCCGGGACTCGCGGACACGCCGTATTGGACAAACCGCGATGCCATCAAAGCCGAGGAACTGCCTCGGAGCCTGGTCGTGATCGGCGGCGGCGCGATC
Source organism: Marmoricola sp. (assembly GCA_051961575.1). GTDB lineage: Bacteria > Actinomycetota > Actinomycetes > Propionibacteriales > Nocardioidaceae > Marmoricola. Next base: position 17,137 of record JBQCDC010000014.1, on the reverse strand, counting down.
GGCTGCGAGATCGGCCAGGCGTATGCCCGCTTCGGTGTCGACGTGACCATCGTCGAGGCGGCGGATCGCCTCCTACCGCCGGAGGACGAGGTGGCGGGACCGCTGCTTGCCGACGCATTGACCTCGGAAGGGATCACGCTGCGCCTCAGCGCAGGTGTCACCAGCGTTGAGCATGACGGCAACACGTTCACCGTGCGCATGGGCGACGAGTCGGTCACGGGTGAGAAGGTCCTGGTCGCGACCGGTCGTCGCCCTGCCATGAATGCCGAGGACTGGGCGGCGCTCGGCCTCAGCGGACGTCCCGGCGCCCTCCCCACCGACGGACAGATGCGGGTCACGGAGGGTGTCTGGGCCGTCGGCGACATCACCGGGCACGGCGCCTTCACGCACATGGCGACCTACCAGGCGGACATCGCTGCCCGGGACATTCTCGGGACGCCCGGTCCGGATGCCGACTACCGTGCGGTTCCCCGCGTGGCCTTCACAAATCCCGAGATCGGCGGTGTCGGGCTTACCGAAGCCCAGGCGCGCGAGCAAGGAATCGCCGTCGCCATCGGCTCGACGCAGATCCCCTCGACCTCCCGGGGCTGGATACACAAGGCCGGCAACGCCGGGTTGATCAAGCTCATCGTGGACTCCAAGACCGACACCCTGGTCGGCGCGATATCAGCCGGGCCGACCGGAGGCGAGGTACTGAGTGCGCTCTCTGTCGCGGTGCACGCGCAGGTGCCCGTGAGCACGCTGGAGCACATGATCTACGCCTACCCGACGTTCCATCGGGGCATCCAGGACGCGATCCGCGACCTCCGCACACAGGTTTCGTGACGGCCCTTCGGGCCTCCTCAACCTCCGGTTAGGCATGCGGGTTCACCAGGATCTTCGCGTGCTTCTCGGGGTTACCGAGGGCGTCGAAGGCATCGGCCACGCCGTCCAATCCAACCGTGTCGGTGTGCAGGGGACTCGGGTCCACGGTCCCCTTCGCCAACATCGCCAGCGTCTCGGCGAACTCACCCGGGTCGTAGCCGAAGACGAAGCGGAGGTCGATCTCCTTGTTGATCGCGATGGCCGGCCGGAACGTGTCCGGCTCCATGCAGACTCCGGCGACGACTACGCGCGAGCGCAGGGGCGCCGACGACACGATCTGCTCGATGATCCCGGGGACGCCCACGCACTCGAAGATCACGGGACCGGACGGCCCCGCGCCGAGGCCGTTCGCCACGCGCATCACCTGCGCCCAGGGCAGACCCGGAACGCGACGCACCTTCTCGACCGCGTCGAAGGCGAACGACAGCAGGTCGGGAACTGACGCCATCGGACCCTTCACCGGCGCCGCCTCGAACGGCGCCTGCACCGCTGGATCGACGACAACGTCCGCGCCACAGGCGACGGCGAGCTCGCGGCGACGCGGTGAGAAGTCCGAGGCGATGACCTTGCGGACGCCGACGGCCTTCAACATAAGGATCACGGACAGGCCGATGGGCCCGCAGCCGATGACATAGGCCGGCTGCTTCTTCGACACCGAGCCGCGTCGAACGGCATGCAGCGCCACTGCCAGTGGCTCGGTGAACGCCGCGGTGTCGACGTCCAGACCCTCCGGGACTTCGAACGTGAACGACTCCTGCAGCACGACCTGCTCGGCGTAGCCGCCATTGCTCGCCTCGTCGAAGCCGACCAAGCGAGGGCCGTGCGCGTCCTTGATCAGCGGCAACCCGACGACGCGCGTGCCCGGCTTCCACTGCTTGCGCGTTCCCGGACCGTAGGCCACCACGGTGCCCGCGATCTCGTGACCCATCACGACGTGGTGGTCGGGGCGCATCGCCGTGTCGTAGCCGACGGCGACCGCCGAGTCGGCGAGCTCATCGGCGTGACGGCGTGCGTGAAGATCGGAGCCGCAGATGCCGCAGCGCTCGACATCGATCAGCACCTGGCCCTTGCCGGGCGTCGGCGCCGGGATGTCGCGAACCGTCAGCTCACCGTTGTGGCAGACGACCGCTCTCATTTCGAGCCCCTGGCCCGCATCACTTTGCGGACCGGCCCACTCCCCATCGCCTTGGCGGCGAGGTTGAGGGCGCCACCGGCTGCCGTCGACGCGACCCTGCCGGTGGCGCGACCCGACGGCCAGTACTTGTGGGTCAACGCGTCTGTGCCACCATCCACGAGGATCGTGGTGCCGACGATGAGGCTCGACTCCTCGCTGAGCAGGAACGCGATGAGCTGGGCGACCTCCTCGGGCCGACCGGGACGGTCGAGGATGGTCGGGTAGGTGCTCGCGAATCGGCCGAAGACCGGGTCCTTCTTCACCCCGACCGTCATCGGGGTGTCGATCAAGCCGGGCGCGATCGCGTTGACGCGCACACCGTGCCGTGCGAGCCGCGGCGCGTGCTTGCGTGCCCACCAGGCCAACGCGGCCTTCGACGCCGGATAGACCATGACCACGGGCGTCTTGGCCGCCTGCTCGCGGGCGGCGAACTCATCGCCCTTGAGGAAGGTCTTCGCGAGCGCCGCCGGCCATCCGGGTTGGACCGTCACCGAGTTCGACGACAGCAGCACCACCGATGAGCCCTCGACCAGGTTGGGCAGCAGGCCGTCGACGACCTCGACCGCACCGAAGTAGTTCACCGCAGCCAGGAGCTCGGGATCGCGTCCGGTCAGAGGCGCCAGTCCCGCGCACGGAACGATGCCGTGCAGCACGGGCGCAAGCGCCTGGACGCCTGCGACTGCCAGGCGCCGGCCCTCCGGGCGAGACAAGTCCGCCTCGACGTCCGCGTCCTTGAGATCGACGGTGATGACTTGGTGGCCACGTTCCCGGAGCAGGGCCGTCGTGGCCGCTCCGATGCCCGATGCGCCACCTGTGACTACGTAAGTTTTGGACACAGGTCGAGGTTATCGAGCGTCATGAGTGAACTTGTTCGCGCATGGCCGAGTGGCCGAGAACCTGTTGATGAGCGGAGCGAAGAAACGTGTCCAGGTTATCCACCCACCAGTCTGTCCATGCGAGTGCCATGCGTGGGACGGTTCTCCTATGGGCTATCGCAATCAACAGGCGTGGCGCGATATTCAGGCGTTCCTACCCGAGGAGTACCGCATTCCGCCCGACGAGGAGCCCGTCGAAGAGTGGTGGAATCACCTCGGCCACCGGATCCACCTCGACACCTACCGCAATCCCGAGGCGCCTGTCCGGGTGATCCTTCTGCACGGCGTCGGCACCAACGGCCGGCAGATGTCGACGATCCTCGGGCGACCGCTGGCGCAGCGCGGCTTCGAGACGATCGCCATCGACATGCCCACCTACGGTGTGACCCAGGTGGCCCGCAACAGTCTGGTCCGCTATGAGGACTGGGTTCGGATCGGCTCCGATCTGATCACCCGCGAGCGCCTCCACGACAAGCGTCCGATCGTCCTCTACGGACTCTCTGCCGGCGGCATGGAGACCTACCACGTCGCCTCGGTCAACAAGAAGGTCGCGGGCATCGTCGGCATGACGTTCCTCGACATGCAGGACGCCCGGACACGCCTCGAGACGGCCCATGACTGGGCAGGCGGCACCCCCGGGGCGCCTGTGATGCGGGGCCTCGGGCGCACTCCCGCGCGGCGCGTGAAGCTTCCGATGAAGCTGGTCAGCAAGATGAGCACGCTGGTCAACGACCCCGCCGCACTCAAGGTGTGCTTGGCGGATCGGACCTCGGCCGGCAACAGCGTCAGCATCGCGTTCCTCGACTCGTATCTGAACTACGTACCCGCGATGGCACCGGAGGACTTCGACGTCTGCCCGATCCTGCTCACCCAGCCCGCCGCCGACCGGTGGACGCCGCTGCACCTCGCCGAGTCCTTCCTGAAGCGGGTCACGAAGGTCCCTGTCGAGACCGTCATGCTGCAGAACGCCGGTCACTACCCCATCGAGCAGCCCGGGCTGGACCAGATGGTGGCCAGCATCGCGGCCTTCTGCGAGCGCGTCGGCGCTACTCCGGCGCCGTGAGCGAACTCGACCCGATCGCCGAGGCCAAGCGACAGTGGCTGGCCCATGGGTGGAGCGATGCGGCGGACGGCATGGAGATGGTCACGTCCCTGGTGCGCGTGCACCAGTTGCTCGACGAGCGCATCGACGCCGTACTCCGTCCGCTCGGACTCACCTTCGCGCGCTACGAGATCCTGCGCCTGCTGGCGTTCACGCGCAGCGGCTCCATGACGATGAGTCGTCTGGGATCGCTCCTGCAGGTGCACGCGGCCAGTGTCACCAGCGCGGTCGATCGACTCGAGAAGCAGGGCTTCGCGAGCCGCGCGCGTGGTGAGCAGGACGGGCGCGTGGTGCTCGCTGGGATCACCGAGGAGGGCCGCGCGGTGATCGAGCAGGCGACGGCTCGCCTCAACGCCGAGGTGTTCGGCGCCACCGGACTCCCTGCCGCAGACGTCGAGGCCATGACGACCCTGCTCAGCGCCTATCGGAGACAGGCCGGCGACATCAGGACGTGACGCCGAGCTCCCGGGCGATCGCGGCGGCCTCGGTGCGGTTTCCCGCCCCGAGCTTGCCCAGGATGTTGGACACGTGGACGCTCGCGGTCTTCGCCGAGATGAACAACTCCTCAGCGATCTGGCGGTTGGTCTCACCTCGAGCGAGGAGGACCAGCACCTCGCGCTCGCGCTCGGTGAGCCCGTGGTCGACGACCCCGGCGGCCGCATCGCTCTTGACGCCCGGCAGCCGGATCCGGCCACGACGAGCCAACGACGCCAGATCCGCCGCGATGGGTGCGCCAAGGTTTTGGGCGCGCTCGTACGCGGGGACCAGGACCTTCGAGGCGTCCTCGCCCGCCCGAACCAGAGCGTCAGCCAGGCGGAGTGCCAAGTACAGATCCTCCGATACGTAGGGCTCCTCGACGCCGGCATCCAGTACCGCACTCCAGGAATCCGGCACATCCTGGTGCAGGAGGCGGGCGCGCTCGGCGGCCAGCCACAGGCAGGTCCGGCGCCGTTCAGCGCGGATCCGCGGCGCGAGCCAGTCACCGTCGTCGAGCACCTGCGCGATCCGTGACTGCATCACCTCAAGCATGCGCAGCGCGGGATCGGCGTCGTTCGTGCGCAGCGCGGCCTCGACGATCCAGTGCGAAGCGTCGCCGTAGAGGGCGAGCACCCCGGGTACGGGTTCGAGGTCAAGAAGGGACTGTGCCAACGAGAACGCCTCGACATCGCGGCCCGTGGCGCCCGCAATGACGAGGCGAGTCCACATCAGCGGCGCGATGAACTGCAGCTCCTCGAACGACCGCGCCGTCGGCTCGGCCGCCTCGGTGTAGGCACGCGCCTCCTCGTAGCGCCCGTGCGCAACCGCGAGCATCGCGCTGCAGACCAGCTGGTGAAGGCGGACGTTTCCGGCGTGCTGGCTGAAGCGCAGACGGCGAAGCAGCGCCTCGGCCTCATCCCACTCGCCTACTCTCGCGAGGTTCGCGGCAAGGTTGCAGCGCTGGAAATCGACCGCGGCGCCGACCAGGCCCTGCTCGGCGTAGTCGCGAACGCATTCGCGATCCCAGGCGCGCGCCTCAGCCGTGAGCCCGAGGAAGTCGAGGCAGGCGCCCAGGTTCACGCTCGCGTGGACGACGTACTCAGAGTCTCCGTAGTCCTTGGCCAGCCGGACCGCCTCACGCAGGTCGTCCACGCCCGTCTCGGGTTCCGGCCCTGCCTTCGCGCGGGCGCACCCGATGGCCTCGAGGGCGCGGATCTCACCTCGCGGATTTCCGAACTCACGCGCCTCGGCCAAGGCCTCGAGGCCCAGCGACACGGCGTACTCGTACTCCTCGCGCAGCATCCTCTTCAACGCCTCGAATGCACGCACCTCTGCACGAGCCGACCCAGGAACGTCTCCCACCAGGTCGAGGGCCTGACGATGGATGGACGTGGCCTCCTCGGTGTCGCCCCTGAACCACAACACCTCCCCGAGCGAGACCAGCAGCTCGACGCAGAGATCGAGGTCGTCCCCGGCAATCTCGAGGGCGCAGCGCAGGTGCGTCGCGGCAGTGCCGAAGTCACCAACCACCTGCGCGGCACGCGCCGCGCGCGTGCGCAGCTCAACGCCGTTGATGCGCGCCTCGGGCGAGGCCTGGTCGTGCAACCCGACCGCGTGCTCGAAATGCTTGTTCGCCTCGACCGAGGCGAAGGACTCAGTGGCGCGCTGGGCCGCGCGCAGGGACGCCCGGTAGGCCGTGTCGATGTCACCGGCCCGCTCCGCGTGATACGCAATCTCGGCCGCCGCACCCTGCATGCCGCCGACCGCCAGGCCGGGATCAGCGACCAGCGCCTCCGCGACGCGACGATGAAGTTCGCGTCTGGTGCCGGCGACGAGGCGCTCATAAGCAGCCTCCTGAAGCAGCGCATGCCGGAAGCCGATGTACTCGCCGTTCGGATCGGTGACGACCGCACCATCCTCGAGGGCGGCCCGGAGTCCGTTCGCCAGCGTGCTCTGGTCGACGCCGGCGACCTCCTCGATCAGGCGGTGCGACGCGCGCCGACCGGCCACGGCGATGACGTCGGTGATCGCTGCGGCGGCCTCGGGCAGTCGATCCAACCGGTTCAGCAAGACATCGCCCAGTGCCGACGCCAAGGAGGAGGCGCCGTAGGCACTGCAGGTGACCAGCTCCTCGACGAAGAACGGGTTGCCCTCGGCGCGACGTAGAACCTCGGCGAGCGGTAGCCCCTGCACACCGGGCGGGACCAATCCGTCCACCAGGGCGACCACGTCGTCATCGGTCAGCGGCTCGACGTCGACCCGCCGGACATCGGGAAGTCGCGAGAGCTCGGCCAGGACGGGACGCAGAGGGTGCCGGCGGCGGAGCTCGTCGCTGCGGAACGTGAAGATGAGGAGGCGGCCCGGCAACTCCGCGAGCGCGAGGAAGCGGACGAGGTCCAACGTCGACGCGTCGGCCCAGTGCAGGTCCTCGAAGACGAGCACCGCGGGTCCGTCGGGCGCCAAGCGATCCAGCAGCTCGGGGACCGCCTCGAAGAGTCTGAGTGGATCGGGGCCCGTCGCGACCGCGGCGTCTCCGTATAACCGAGGGAGCAACTGCATGAGAGGTGCGGCGGTGCCACCGACCAGGCTGTGCATCTCCTCCTCCGTGCGGTCTCGTCCGAGCGCTCGCAGCGCGCTTGCGAGCGGCAGGAAGGGCACGGCAGCCTGACTCAGCTCCACGCAGCCGCCTGAGAGCACGGGCGGATCCGGGAACTCATCGAGGAAGTCGGTCAGCAGACGCGTCTTGCCGACGCCTGCCTCACCGCCGAGAAGCACGACCCGCGACCCGCCGGCCTCGACCGCCGCATAAGCGGAGCGAAGCGCTTTGAGCTCGCTCTTGCGGCCGATGAGCGGGGTCAGGCGGCAGATCGGCATGCAGCCGAGTATTCCACCGGCCACCGACTCAGGCGTGGGCCGCGCACTGGGTGCGATCCGCGCCGCCCGTGAGGCCTCGGAGCCACGCCCCGACACGCGCGCTGGCAGCACCCGTCGACCCCTTGGTCTCGCGGTCACGTTCAGCGATCGCCCGCCGAGCGGTCGCCGCTCGCTCGAAGTCGCGCTTGATCTCAGCCTGCCGTGCTCGGACCAGTTCCTGGGTGATGAAAGTCGACATGGTGTCCTCCTTGGTCGTTAACCGCTGATGACCTGAGGCTCTTGCTAAGGCGTAGGGCGCCACATGGGGCAATTGCACTATTTCGGTGCTTAGACCGCTCGAACATGGCGTACAGTAGGAATTACTTGGATATCTAAGTAATTCCTGAGAGGTCACATGCCAGACAGCGCGCCCGGACTCCACCGCCCCCGTCACCACGTGCGACTGGTCACCGCATCCAGCCTGTTCGACGGCCACGACGCCTCGATCAACATCATGCGGCGGATCTTCCAGAGCCAGGGGTGCGAGGTCATCCACCTCGGTCACAACCGATCGGTCCGCGAGATCGTCGACGCGGCGATCGAGGAGGACGTCCAGGGCGTTGCCGTGTCCTCCTACCAGGGTGGGCACATCGAGTACTTCGAATACCTCGTCGAGTCGCTGCGCGAGCGCGGCGCCGGGCACATCAAGGTCGTCGGCGGTGGTGGCGGCGTGATCGTGCCGGCAGAGATCGAGCGGTTGGCCAAGTCAGGCGTGCACATCTTCTCCCCGGAGGACGGGCAGCGCCTCGGTCTCGTCGGCATGATCAACAGCGTCGTCGAGGACTGCGACTTCGACCCCTGGGACGTCTCCCCTGCTCACCTCGATGGGGTGCTGGCCGGTGACCGAGTCCAGCTGGCACGCGCGATCACCGGCGCCGAGAACGACGAGCTCTCCCCCGACTTCACGAGCGCCATCGCCGAGGCGGCGGCTCGCCACAAGACTCCGGTCCTGGGCATTACCGGTACCGGCGGCTCCGGCAAGTCGTCGCTGACCGACGAGCTGATCCGCCGGCTGCGCACCGACCAGCACGACAAGCTACGCGTCGCCGTGATCGCGGTCGACCCCACGCGACGCAAGGGCGGCGGAGCGCTGCTGGGCGACCGGATCCGAGCCAACGCGCTCGACGGTGATCGGATCTATTTCCGCTCCCTGGCCACCCGCGGCGCGCACGAGCTCCCCGCGCATCTGCACACCGTCATCGACATCACGAAGGCCGCGGGCTTCGACCTCGTCATCGTCGAGACGCCCGGCATCGGTCAGGGTGACGCGGCCATCGTGCCGTTCGTCGATACCTCGCTGTACGTGATGACGCCCGAGTTCGGCGCGGCCTCGCAGCTCGAGAAGATCGACATGCTCGACTTCGCCGACGTCGTCGCGATCAACAAGTTCGAGCGTCGCGGCGCGGAGGACGCACTGCGCGACGTCGGCCGCCAGCTCGTCCGCAACCGCGAGGCCTTCGGCCAGACGCCTGAGGAGATGCCGGTCTTCGGTACCTCAGCCGCGACGTTCAACGACGACGGCGTGACTGCCCTGTACCAGCACCTCCGCGACATCCTCGGTGAGCTCGGCATGCCCGTGAGTGAGGGCGTCCTTGCGCCCGTGAACGTGCGGTCGTCCACACACCTTCGACCGGTCGTGCCCGCTGACCGCGCGCGGTATCTGGCGGAGATCGCGCACACGGTCCGCGACTACCACCAGGAGACCGAGCGGCTGGCCGCGGCGGCCCGCAAGGCGCAGGCGTACGAGGTCGTGCTCGCCGACCTCCCGGAGGTTGAGGAGCGCGAAGCGCGTCACGAAACCGAGGTCCAGCAGCGAGCGTCTCTGGCGCGAAACGCCGTGCCCGCCGAGATCCGGGAGCAGATCGCGGACTGGCCGGACGTCGTCGCGTCTTACCGCGATTCCCACAACCACGGCATCGCGCGGCTGTCCCTGTCGGGCAGCAGGATCCCGAAGGTCGCAGTCCCCTCGTTCCACGACAACGGCGAGCTCGTGCGCTACTGGCGACGCGAGAACCTGCCGGGGCAGTTCCCCTTCACCGCCGGAGTGTTCCCGTTCAAGCGCGAGGGTGAGGACCCGGCACGCATGTTCGCCGGCGAGGGCGATCCCTTCCGCACCAACCGACGCTTCAAGCTGCTGTCGGCCGATACCGAGGCGACTCGCCTGTCGACCGCCTTCGACTCGGTGACTCTCTACGGCCGCGACCCCGACCGACGCCCGGACATCTACGGCAAGGTCGGCACCTCGGGCGTCTCCGTCGCCACGTTGGACGACATGAAGGTGCTCTACGACGGCTTCGACCTGCTCGCCCCGACCACATCGGTGAGCATGACGATCAACGGTCCCGCCCCGACGGTCCTGGCGTTCTTCCTCAACACCGTGCTCGACCAGGCGCGCGAGCGCGGCATCGATGCGGCCGAGGCACTCCGCACGGTCCGCGGGACCGTCCAGGCCGACATCCTCAAGGAGGACCAGGGCCAGAACACCTGCCTGTTCTCCACCGAGTTCTCGCTGCGCATGATGGCGGACATCCAGGAATGGTTCATCGAGCACGACGTCCGCAACTTCTACTCGGTCTCGATCTCGGGCTATCACATCGCTGAGGCCGGGGCGAACCCGATCAGCCAGCTCGCCTTCACGCTCGCCAACGGGTTCACCTACGTCGAGTCGTACCTGGCGCGCGGGATGAACATCGACGACTTCGCCCCGAACCTGTCCTTCTTCTTCAGCAACGGCATGGACCCCGAGTACTCGGTGATGGGTCGCGTCGCACGCCGCATCTGGGCGGTCGCGATGAAGGAGCGGTACGGCGCGAACGAGCGGTCGCAGAAGCTGAAGTACCACGTGCAGACCAGCGGTCGTTCGCTGCACGCGCAGGAGATGGACTTCAACGACATCCGCACGACGCTGCAGGCACTCATCGCGATCTACGACAACGCGAACTCCCTGCACACCAACGCCTACGACGAGGCGGTCACCACACCCACCACCGAGTCGGTACGCCGCGCGCTGGCCATCCAGATGATCATCAACCGCGAGTGGGGTCTGGCGATGAACGAGAACCCGCTCCAGGGCGCGTTCATCATCGACGAGCTCACCGATCTGGTCGAGGCCGCTGTGCTGAAGGAGTTCGACCGGATCAACGAGCGCGGTGGTGTGCTCGGCGCCATGGAGACGGGCTACCAGCGCGGCCGCATCCAGGACGAGTCGATCCTCTACGAGCACCGCAAGCACGACGGCACCCTGCCGATCATCGGCGTCAACACGTTCCTGCGTCCGGAGGTTGAGGAGGGCGAAGCCCCACACGTTGCCATTGAATTGGCACGCGCGACCGAGGAGGAGAAGGAGTCCCAGTTGCGCCGCGTGGACGAGTTCCGGAAGGCCCACTCAGACGAATCCGACCGAGCGATCGCCCGCCTCAAGGAGGCCGCGACGTCCGACGCGAACGTCTTCGCGGTGCTGATGGACGCCGCTCGTGTGTGCACGCTGGGGCAGATCACCGAGGCGTTCTTCGAAGTTGGTGGCCAGTACCGCCGGAATGTCTGACGGGCATTCTGACAGGCTTCATTTAGGTTCGTCATGCAGAATGGGGAATTCTGTGTGTCGATCAATGGGGAGAATCCATGCCGGAGTTCAAAGAGCCGCCGCGGCCTGAAAGCGGCGACCCTGAACTTCCTCAGGGCTCTCCGACGGAGGAGATCACCGTCACTCCGGTCGGCAAGCGCAAGCGCGTCAAGGAGCGTAAAAAACGCTCGCTAGCGCGCAAGATCACGTACGGGGTGGTCGGACTCGTCGTCCTCGCGCTCATCGCCTACGGCGGTTTCTACGCGTACATCCTTTGGAAGGCCGAGCACGACATCAAGCAGTCCAACATCCTGGCCAAGGTCACCAAGCCTTCCGGCAAGGGCATGGACCTGCTGCTGATGGGCCTGGACTCGCGCAAGGACGAGAACGGCAATCCGCTGCCGGCCGATGTCTACAACGCCCTGCACGCCGGCGACGCCCAGAGCGGTGGCAACAACTCCAACGTGCTGATGTATATCCACGTCCCCAACGACGGTTCGAAGGCCACCGCGATCTCCATTCCCCGCGACGACTGGGTCGACATCGCGAATTGCAAGACCGACTACAACCTGAGGCAGATGGTGCCGCGCGGTTGCATGGGCAAGATCAAGTCCGCCTACGGGTGGCAACTTGCAGCGGTCGACAACCAGTGCGCCGCGCAGGGCGGAACGAAGAAGGCCTGCTGGGCCAAGGCGAAGGACGCCGCCCGCCTCGAGGAGATCCAGACGGTTCAGCAATTCCTGGGCGTGAAGATCAGCAGCTTCGTCGAGGTGACCATGGGTGCCTTCTACGAGATCGCCCGCGAGGTCCAGCCGATCACGGTGTGTGTGAAGGAAAGCACCACCGACCAGTTCTCGGGCGCCAACTTCAAGAAGGGCGTCCAGAGGGTCAATGCGCGGAACGCCGTCGCCTTCGTCCGCCAACGACGCGATCTCTACGACCGCTACAGCTTCACCGACCTCGACCGCTCGCGACGTCAGCAGGCGTTCATCGTCAGCCTGCTGACCCAGATGAAGTCGGCGGGGACGTTGCTCAACCCGCTGAAGCTCAACAGCATCGTCGATGTCGCCACCAACAACGTGGTGACCTCGAAGGGACTCGACGCGCTTGGTGTCGCGAACCTTGCCTCGAACCTCTCGGGCGGCAAGATCCACTTCTACACGCTGCCTGTCGTCTCGACGAACTATTCGCCGCCTGGGAGCGGTGGCGAGAGCGCCAATGAAGTCAATGTCGCGGAAGTGCGCGCGATCGTGAAGAACCTGGTGAACCCGCCCAAGAAGAAAAAGAAGGTCAAGGCGAAGCCTCTGCCCTCGGGCGCGGGCTACACCGTGAACGCGGTCAACTCCTCGGGTGTGAACCACGCGGCCGCGAAACAGCTGAAGGCGCTGACCAAGAACAGCTACAAGTCGGGAACGGCGACCTCGGGTCCCGCGATCACCTCCAAGTCGACGATCAGTTATAACCCGGCGGACAAGACCGCAGCCGAGGTCCTGGCGAAGCGCTTGGGCGGCTCGATCTCGCTGGTCGCCAACGCCAAGGCAAAGTCGCACGTGTTCACCCTGACCATCGGCACGACGCTTGCCAACAAGGCAACCTCCGGCGGGACCCCGACATCGACAGTGCTTCCCAAGGTTGTCTCCGCGACGGGTGGCGGCACGAACGGTCCGGCGACGAACCAGCTGACGGACCTGTCCAGCGGCGGGATCCCCTGCGTTAAGTAGTCTCGCGAGGGCGACCGCTCCAGGGTAGGCAGAAGGCGCCCTCTCACTTAGGCTTTCAAGGCCGCCGTGGGCCGCCTCGATGGCACGGCGCAAATCTCTCGTGATTTGCCGAGCATTGGGGTTGCTTGATGGACGGGTTCTCACTACGCCGCCGCGTTGTCCCGATCGTGGCTTTGGCGCTGCTCGGGTGGACGGCGCTCGGTGTCGTCGCCACCGCTTCCGCCTCCACGTTGCCAGCCGTCTCGTCACTATCCCCGTCGTCGGGATCGACGCATGGCGGCACTCGCGTAACCGTCACCGGCGCCCGCTTCACGCACGCCACCGCCGTGCTCTTCGGCAGCACGCGGGGTTCCTCGATCCACGTCGTGTCCTCCACGAAGCTGCTGGTCACCTCGCCGTCCCACTCCGCTGGAGTGGTGAACGTCCGAGTCCAGACGCGGGCCGGGACCTCGCCGACCACAACCAAGGACCGATTCCGGTACATCCCAGCGACGAGCTGCGTCTTCTTCAGAAACGGCCCTGGGATCACCCGCACCACGATCACGATCGGTAACGCTTCGGACATCAGCGGTCCTGTTCCAGGGCTCTTCCAAGCATCCCAGGATGCTGTCAAGGCTTACGTCGCCTACTTCAACTCCACCTCGAGCATCTGCGGCCGCAAACTTCGACTCGCAACCCAAGACACTCAAACGACAACCAGCGGCGACCGGGTCGCGTACCAGAATCTCTGCAAGAGCTCGTTCGCGGCCGTGGGATCCATGTCCGCCTTCGATTCCGGTGGGGCATCCACCGCACAATCCTGCGGACTGCCGGACATCCGCACCGCCGGCACGACGAGCGCACTCGACGCTTGCACGACGTGCTTCGCCGCTCAGGCCAGCAATCCGAGCTACTACGAGAACGCGCCCTTCACGTACTTCTTCAAGAAGTACCCCGGCATCAACGCACACGTCGCCGTGGTCTATGTGAACGCGGGCAATGCGGCCCAGAACGCACTGACGCAGAAGTTGGTCGCGCAGAAGCTCGGCGCCACCAACGTCGACATGGAACCGATCGGCGTAAGCGACCTCAGCTATGACAGCTATGCGCAATCGATGAAGACCAAGGGGATCCAGTACGTCATCTTCACCGGCTCCTACCAGAACACGGTCAAGCTGCAGCAGGCCTTCAAGACCAACGGCTTCACGCCCCAAGTCTTCGTCCAGGACCCGACCATCTACGACCCGGCCTACCTGCAGGAGGCGAGCAGCGCGGGTGTCGGCGACGGCACCTACGCCTACCTGGACTTCCTGCCCTTCTCGCAGGCCGCATCGAACCGCCAGGAATCCAACTATCTGTCCTGGCTCCACCGTGTCGCCCCTGACGCTGCCCCCACGTCCTACGGCCTATTCGCATGGTCAGCGGCCGCGCTGTTCACGCACGAAGCCGCGGCACTTGGCGGAGAGCTCACCCGAGCCGCGCTGGTGCGGGCCGTCAGCGGGGTACACAGCTGGACGGACAGCGGGATGACGTCCGCTCAGAACGTCGGCGGCAAGATCAACAGCTCCTGCTGGCAGTTCCTCCAACTGGAGAGCGGGACCTGGCAGAGCGCCGCCGGCTACCAGTGCGACGGCGTGACCCACGGATAGGCCCGGGGCACCTTTCAGGAGGCTTTGGTCTTGTCGCCGGGAGTCGTCGCCGCATCGAGAACCGTCTTGGCCTGCTTGTCGACGAACTGCATGAACAACTGCTGCGAGGCACCGAAGACCAAGGCGTAGGCGCAGATCTGCGCCTGGTTGAGCGACGTGATGGTCGGACCGAACCCCGCCCGAAGGAACACCAGTCCCCCGAGCGCAGTGAGCGCACCGATGGGCAGTTTGAGCGCTAGCGACACGACGGGGACGCCGTAGGGCGTGGACGTGCCGCTCAACTTGCGAATCGAGGAAGCGCCGGTGATCGCGGCCGCGAGGATTCCGAGAAGCTCGACGAGGAAGACGTCGCCACCCCTCGCGGTCGATCCTCCCGAGGGGCAGATGGTCGACTTTCCGTTTTTGCCACAGAGAGTGAACGCCCCGGGCGCAACCCACCCGATAGTCCCCACCAGGACGACCAAGAGGCCGAGCAGGACGGTTGTCCCCAGCAGGATGTTGCGGAAGCTGCGCACTTGCAGATGCTGTGCGTCCGAGGTCGCGTACACCGATTCGAGGGTGTCGCCCAGGAGTGCGTGATGCGGCTCGTCGATCGGCTTGCCCGTGTCCACCAGCCTCTTGAGCGAGATGACACGTGGATCCTTGGGCAGGATCGCCACGCAGTCCTCGACCAAGGATGGGAACGCCGCGGTCACCTGCTCGAGGGTGGATCCGCGCACGATCGCGACTTCGGCGGCGTGCGTATTCACCCAGGACTGTTCGACATCGACTCCGGTCCAACCGGCGCTGAGTGTCGCCGGTCGGTTGACGGCCTCACGCGCTTTCGCCAGGAACTGTGTCGCCAACGCCTTGTAACGCCCGCCTGCCACTGCATCAGTGAGCGCTGCGGCGTCATTGTCGAGAACGCTCAACTTCACCCGCAGGTGCTCGCGCCACGCTGATCGCATCCACCCCGCTAACCAAGTCACATCTGCCATGGTGCTCCTGATAACGAGGTGGGGATAGCCCCCAAGACGCGGACTGAGTGCTGGCGCCCGGGGCGCCAGCACTCACCTCCCGCTATTTCGTGTTGATGGAGAAGCTCGCCGACCGCGATGCGCCGAGGTACTGTCCCGCCGCTCCCGGCCAACTGTTGGTCAGGGTGTAGACCCCTGGCTTCTGGTTGAGGGTCAGCGACGTGCTGGCCACTCCGGTCGCACTGGTCGTCGCCGTCACGGTCTGGTTACCCAGTGCGAAGGTCACGACACGACCGGCCAGAGGCCGACCCTGTGCATCGGTCAGCGTCGCCGACAGCGGCACGGCCTTGTTCGGTCGCCCGAACACGGCGCCGGTGTAGTTCAACGACGACGACATCGCCGAGACCGCGAACGATCCGGGATCGGACGTGGCCGGCAGGTAGTAGTCATCGCCTGCGTACGCCGCGCTCACCGGGTAGGACCCGGCGGAGAGCCCGACGACCGTCGTCGTGGTCGCGTTGCCAGCGCTGTTCGTGCTCGCAGAACCGGCCGGGTTACCGCCGAGGCTAAAGCTGATCGCGCCGCCGTTGACCGGGTTGCCGAACTGGTCGACCAACGAGCCTGACATGGTCGCCGAGGCCGAGTACGTCCCCGACGTGTCCCCCGTGTACCCGAGCGAGGTCGCCCGCTTGACGACGGTCACGGTCATCGGCGCAGTCGTGCAGGCACCATGCGTGTCACACACCTGAACCGACGCCGCGTAGACACCGGGCTTCGCCCACTGGTGGGTCTCGGTGTGACCGCCCACCACGACGGGAGTCGCGTCACCGAAGGTCCACTGGTAGGTCAACGGACCGTCCGTGCTGCCCGGATCCGATGCTTGAGCGGAGATCGTGAGATCACGTCCCCAGGCGACGGTCGGATTCGTCGGGATCACCTTGACCGCCGGAGGCAGGTTGTTGACGGCGACGCTGAAGTCCTGTGTCGCGGTCAGACCCGTCGTATCGGTGATGGTGACCGAGCCCGTGTACGGACCGCCATCGGTGAAGATGTGCGTGGGGTTGGCTCCGAACTCGGTGCCGCCATCGCTGAACTTCCACACATAGCTGCCGCCCGCTGCGCACGGACCCGTGGCAGATGCGTGGAACGGGATCGAGCTGCCCTCATCGCCGCTGAAGCTCGACGCGACGGTCAGGGTCGGCGGGATGTTGTTCGGCTGGACGTTCCCGAGGTTGAGCGAGAAGCCCGACCCGGTCATGGCGATGCTGCCCGCAGTCGTCGAGACCGGAACACTGCCGGAGGTCGCGTCGAAGTACGGGAACAACGGCGTGAGCGGAGTCGGAACCGGAGAGCTGATCGCGAGATCGAACTCGACCGACGTGGCCACCGAGATCCCCTGGGTGCTGGTGAAGTCGCCGAGACCGTAGCTGAGCGAATCACCGACGGCTGCCGAGCACGGAACGCTGAGTGGGTCGGTGGTGGCGTTCTCACTGAGTTGCAGCGGGTTCGTCACCGGAGTGCCGCCCGAGTAGCTCGCGCTTCGCAGCGTGTTCAGCGTGTCGGGTGAGAGCGTCACGTCGCTGACCACCTTGGCGGAGACCTGCGGCGCCGTCGGGCACAAGGAATCGCTCGAGAACCCAGGGGCCGGGCAAGGCTCGAAGATCGAGATCGAGTTCGACTCCAGGTGGCAGGTGTAGTCCCCACCGCTCGCCGCGAGCGTGCATGGACCCGAGGACGTGAAGGTCACCGGACCGACCGTGAACCCGATGCAGCTGCTGCCCGTGTCGAGGCAGCCGTTGGCGGTGACCTGATAGGTCACGTTCATCGTCCCGGCCGACGCAGCCGAGTAGGTGAGCGCCGGATTC
>JBQCDC010000013.1:0-2880 GCA_051961575.1 Marmoricola sp. | reverse complement strand
TCACCAGGGCGCATCGAGGCAGCGCCGACGGCGTTCTCGGCGATCGGAAGCAGACCGGTCACCTTCACCGGGCACTCGAGAGCGGTCAGAGCGCTCAACACCGACAGCACCACGGCCGCTCCGGTCATGTCGCGCTTCATTGTGGCCATGCCCTCGCCGGGCTTGATGCTGAGGCCACCGCTGTCGAACGTGATGCCCTTGCCGACGAGGACGACGTGCGGAGTCGAACGCTTCGCCCTGGGTGGCGTGTAGGTCATCTGGACGAAGCGAGGCGGGCTCGCCGAGCCGGAGCCGACCGCGAGCACACCGCCGAACCCCTCCTTCTCCATCCGAGACTCGTCCCAGACCTCGACGTCCAGTCGGGCACGCTCTGCCTGGAGCACGGCCTGCTCAGCCAGCCACGCGGGCGACTTGATGTTGGAGGGGACGGTCGACAGCGCTCGCGCGAGCGCGGCCGCGTGGGCCGTCGCGACTGAGCGGGCCAAAGCTCCGTCCGCGGGGGCGCAGCCCGCCAGAACGACGCGCTGGAGAACCGCGACCTGGCCGTTCGATCTCATCGAGAAGGTGGGACGGGCCAGCACCACTCCCTCGACGACAGCGCTCAGGACGTCAGCACCACCCAGAGCGGCCAGCGTGCTCACGATCGATGCGGAGGACGCGAGCTCGCGCGCCATGGTGGCAGCGGCTCGTCGGCACTCGGCCGGCGTCCCCGATCCGGCGCCCACGAGCAGCAGGGATCGCTCGGACCCGTTGAGGGGAACCCGAAGTGTCTCCCCGACCGCGCCGGTGTGGCCGGCGGCCTGCATCTGCTCGACGAGGTCGAGCCCGGTCTCCGCCTCGACGGCGTCGCCGCCCGGGCCGATCACGGGCACGTCGTCGCCGACGAGCACGGGGATCACGATCGCGTCGATGTCCCCGACGGCGGTGGGGCTCAGGTCGGTCGTCTCGAACTCCGCCGGCGGGATCTGAGGCGCGACCTCGTGGCCGACCCCGACCTCCCAGGATCGGACCGCGTCCTTGCTCTGCTTGCTCACCCTGATGACCTTAGTCAGAAGCCTCGTGCGGAAACGGCAAGGCCTCCGATGTCGTCAGACATCGGAGGCCAAGCTCTGAAGTTCTAGGTCAGGCGACGACGCCCGTCAGTGCGTCGCGCAGCGAGGCAACCTCTTCGGCGTTGAGCTCGACGACCAAGCGGCCACCGCCTTCCAGCGGAACCCGCATGATGTAGCCGCGACCCTCCTTGGTGACCTCGAGCGGACCGTCACCCGTGCGTGGCTTCATGGCCGCCATCGGATACCTCTTTCATCACTTGTTCTCCGGCTTACGTCCATTATCCCCTATGCGGGTGAAGGCCTGGACGGGTGTCTACTGACTTAGACACCGAGCTCGTCGGGCAAACTCCTCCTATGACGAGTTCGACCAGCCCGCTCGACGTCGAGATCTCCGGCGGCATCGCGACCCTGACCATGCTCCGTCCGGACGCCATGAACGGGTTGGACCGCGACCTCAAGGAGGCGCTGCTCGCGGCCGTCACCGAGACCGCGGCCGACGATTCGGTGCGCGTCGTGGTGCTGACCGGAAGTGGGCGCGCGTTCTGCGCGGGCCAGGATCTCAAGGAGCTGCTCCGCGTCCGGGCGGCCGGCGAGACCGAGTACATCGAGAACACGGTCGCCGAGCACTACAACCCGATCGTCACGGCGCTGGCCACGATGCCCAAGCCGGTGATCGCGGCGGTGAACGGTGTCGCCGCTGGTGCCGGCGCGTCGCTCGCGCTGGCCTGCGACTTCCGCATCGTCGCGGAGTCCGCCGGATTCAACTTCGCCTTCGCCGGCGTCGCGCTCTCCTGCGACACCGGATCGTCGTGGACCCTGCCGCGACTCGTGGGCACCGCCCGTGCGATCGACCTGCTCTACTTCCCGCGCACGGTGGGATCCGCCGAGTCACTCGAGATCGGGCTCGCCTCGCGGGTGGTTCCAGACGCAGAGGTGCTCACGGCGAGCCACGAGCTGGCCAAGCGCCTGGCCAACGGACCCACCGTCGCATTCGGCTCGATCCGACGCTCGGTCGCCTATTCCGCAAGCCACGACTTCGCCGCATCGCTGGAGTTCGAGGGCGAGATGATGGCGCTGACGAGCAAGACCGAGGACCACCCGGAGGCCGTCGCAGCGTTCGTGGAGAAGCGTCCCGCGAAGTTCGTCGGGCGCTAGGACGGCTCCGGTTTCGTGACGCCGCTTCGCGACTCCTCAACCTCCGTACGGAGCGCGTCGATCTCCTCTGCCAGGCGCTGCAAGACCTCGTCCACCTCCGCGACCCGGTAGCCGCGCATCGCTGTGCTGAACCGCACGTCGCGAACGTCGTCGCCGCTGATGCCCTCCTCGGGGAGGCGGATGGGCGGGTCGTCGACCTCCCGGGGCGCCAGACCCTCGCCGCGACCCGCCGCGGCCACCACGACACCGCCCGCGAGGATCACGAGCGTGACGCCGATGATGAGAGCGGTCATGGCGTGCTCACCACTTCTCCTCGGGGGTGATGTCCTCGAACTGCTCGCCGTCACGGGCTTCGACCATGATCTCGACGACCTCGTCGACGTCGTCGGTCATGCGGATGAGGTCGAGGTCGGGCTCGGAGATCTTCTTGTTCTGCAACATGGGCCCGCGGATCCAGTCGATCAGGCCACCCCAGTAGTCGGAGCCGAAGAGCACCACCGGGAACGAGGTCACCTTCTTGGTCTGCACGAGCGTCAGCGCTTCGAAGAGCTCGTCGAGCGTTCCGAATCCGCCCGGGAGCACGGCGAATCCCTGCGCGTACTTCACGAACATGGTCTTGCGCGCGAAGAAATAGCGGAAGTTGACGCCGATGTCGACGAACTGGTTGAGGCCC
>JBQCDC010000012.1:0-5413 GCA_051961575.1 Marmoricola sp. | reverse complement strand
TGCACGAAGTTGGATCCGATGAATCCGGCACCACCTGTGACGAGGAGTCGCAGCATGGCGCCGATTCAATCAGACTTGCGGTACGGGTCGAGCTCCTCGACCGGGCGCTGGGTCCAACTCAGGATCTTCCAGTCGTCGATGGTGCCCTCGAGCTCGATCGCACCGGTGTTGGGAAGCGAGGAGAACGCGTGGCCGTCCCATTCGGTGAGGTCGCAGCGATGTCCGACCCAGGTCCGGATCGCAGCCCCGTGGCTCACCAGGATCGCGGTCTCCGCACCGCTCGCCACGATGGTCTTGATCGCGTCGTCGTAGCGGGCCAGGAACTCGTCACCGGTCTCGCCACCCGGCATCCGCACGGAGGTATCGCCCATGATCCACGAGCCCACCGCGGTCATGTAGCCGATCACGGCGTCCTCATCGGTGCGCATCTCGTACGTGCCCGCGCCAATCTCGCGCAATCCGTCGAGGACGGTGGGCGTGAGGCCCGTGGCCTTGCTCAGCGGTTCGATGGTCTGGTGAGTGCGCACCAGAGTGGAGGTGAAGAGTGCCTCGACCGGGATATCGCGGAAGCGTTCGACGAGCTGCTTGGACTGCACGCGTCCGGCTTCGGATAGCTCGGCGCCCGGGACGGCCGTGTCCAGGGCGCCGATGATGTTCGACCCCGTCTCTCCGTGCCGCACCAGATAGAGCCTCATTCGCCCTTCCCCTCCGTCTCCATCGAATGTACGGGCACTCGCCACGCCGTCGCGTCGTTGTCGAAGGCCGGCAGTCCGCGGACCTGGCGGACGAAGCCCCACACCAGTGGTCCCAGCAACAACATGCCGGCGCCGATGATGCCTACCCATTGCGGCGGGACGCCCAGCATCTTGAGGCCGGTAAGTGTCAGTACGACCACGATCCCGTTACGAATGACGGACTGATGCACCCAAGCGGCGAGCCGCGCGCCGAGGAAGGTCCCGGGCGTGCCACCGATGATCAGCGGGATCAGGATGGCGGCGTCGACGCCCTGGTTGATGACGTGTCCGACCGCCGCGGCGATCACGAGCGGGACAGCCTGGACGAGGTCGGTGCCGACCAGGCGCACCGCGGTCATCCGCGGGTAGAGCAGCAGCAGCGCCACCATGATCAGGGAGCCCGATCCGACGCTGGTGATCCCGACGAGCAGGCCACCGATGGCGCCGACCAGGACGGTCGGAAGCGGCCGTACCGGGATGTCGTCGTGAGTCCAGGTGTTGTCGTCGCGCACGAACCGGAGCTGAAGCAGGATGCGCAGCGCGTAACTCGCAGCTGCTAGGAGCAGTGCCCAACCGATGGCGTTGTTGAGGAAGTGTGTCTGCGCGCTCTTGCTTCCGATCTCATGCACGATGAAGCCGCCCGCGAAGGCGAACGGCACCGATCCGGCGATCAAGTAGCCCGCGAGCTTGAGGTTCGGCGATCCCTTGCGCCAGTGCACGCCGGCGCCGATCGACTTGTTGATGCCGGCGGCCACCAGGTCGTTGGCGACCGCAGCGGCCGGACCGATGCCGAGGAAGATCAGGGCAGGGGTCATCAGCGCGCCGCCGCCCATGCCGGTCAGGCCGACGACGATGCCGACGCCGAACGCGACCACCAGCACCCCGAGCGCATCGCTGCTGAAGAGCTGGTCCCAGCCGCGGCCAGCGGCGAACGCGTGAGTGAGTAGCGGAAACACGTCAGGCATCGACGTCCTCCATCGTGGCCTCGAGCGGAAGGACGGCCAGGACCTCGTCGAGGACCTCCTCGATGGACCGGCCGGTGGTGTCGATGACGAGGTCAGCATCGGCCGGGGCCTCGTACGGGCTGGAGATACCGGTGAAGTCGGGGATCTCGCCGGCCCGCGCCTTGGCGTAGAGGCCCTTGCGATCGCGGCGCTCGCACTCGGCCAGCGGGGTGGCCACGTGGATCAGGACGAAGTCACCGCCCGCGGCCTCCGTCATGGCGCGCACCGCCTTGCGGGTCTCGTCGAAGGGCGCGATCGGCGAGCAGATGGCGACGCCGCCGTGGCGCGAGATCTCGGCGGCCACCCACCCGATGCGGCGGATGTTGGTCTCGCGATCCTCGCGGGAGAAGCCCAGTCCGGTGCTCAGGTGTCGGCGCACGACGTCGCCGTCGAGGCTGGTCACGGTGCGCTCGCCAGCCTCGAGCATGGCGTCGTTGAGAGCGCGCGCGATGGTCGACTTGCCGCTTCCGGAGAGTCCGGTGAAGAAGACGACCAGCCCGCGCGGGTCGGGGCTGTCCGAGGCGATCACGGCCGCGACCTCGGCCGGATGCGGACCCTCGTGCGCGAGGGCGATGACGTCTCCGGCCGCGAAGTTGCCAGCCACGCGCTGTCCGAGCGCATGGTCGAAGTCGCTGTCGCCGTGGCTGGGCAGCGGCACCGCTACGACGTCCGCGTCGCCGAGGAGATCGGCCACGGCCAGGCACGAGCGGATCAGCCCGACGCGGGTGATGCCCTGGGGTGTCCCGGCGCCACAGAGCGCCAACAGCACGACGGGCCGGCCCGCTCGCTCGTTCTGGATGCGCGTGATGTCGTCCACCGTGGGCGGCGCAGCGACGGTCACGGTCAGCGCGGTCGGATGCGCCACTCGTGTCTCGTCGGCGGTCTTGAAGAGGCGACGGAACGGTCCGTACGCGGGGGTGCCGAGCGGGTGCAGGTCGCCGGCGGCATCCAAGTGCGCCAGCGCGAACCCCTCGGGATCGACCAGATCGATCGGACCGCTCGTGGCGATGGAGATGACGCCATCGAAGGTTCGCTGCGGGTGGTAGCCACCGCCGAGGAACAGGTCGAGGTCGTCAAGCTCCCGCTCGGTGGGGCAGTACGTGGCGTCGGACACGCGGTCATCTTCGCAGGCACCTCACGCCGCGTCGTGCCTAGTCCACCGGGTGGCGCGCTGTCCAGGCTGGCAGTTGAATGCTTGATTGCATGCAGGTGCTAGCGGGTTGAATGCCTTGCAAATAGTGCAAAATGTGATCGGTGTCACCCGTAACCGATTTGCTTCTGCTTGCAACTGTTAGCACGATGAAGACGTGGCAAAGTCCAAGGTCGGAAAGACCGTCCAGTCGTTGGGTGACTACCTGCGGGATCAGCGCACCTCGGCGCAGCTCTCGTTGCGTCAGCTCGCTGATCAGACGGGCGTGTCCAATCCGTACCTGAGCCAGATCGAGCGCGGCCTGCGGCGTCCGTCCGCCGAGGTCCTTCAGCAGATTGCGAAGGCACTGCGGATCTCAGCGGAACAGCTCTACGTTCACGCCGGGATCATCAACCCTGAAGAGGGCCAGGTTCGTTCGGTCGAGTTGGCGATTCTGGGGGACCCCGCACTGACGGAGCGCCAGAAGAACACGCTTCTCGACGTCTACCAGTCCTTCCGGGCGGCGTCCGAGGCGGCCAACGCGGCAGCGCCCGCGGCATCCGGGTCAGCCGATGCTGCGGACGGCGTCGTATCTGAGCAAGACGACAGCACCCCCGACGACCTGGTCGCGCCTGCGGCGCAGGCACACCATGAAGGAGAAGCAAATGGCTAAGCAGTTCAATGTTGAGCAGTTCAAGACCGAGGCCGTGAAGCCGCTGTTCGCAATCGCGGGCGCGACTGAGCTCGCCGTCGACCGCGCGCGTGCCTACGCCACCGAGGCGCAGAAGGTTGCCCAGGAGCGCATCGACGCCGTCCAGGCCCGCGTCGCCAAGGTCGAGCGTGACCCGAAGAACCTGCAGAACCAGGCCGTGTCGGCCGTGAACGCCCGCCTCGACGAGCTCACCAAGGACGCCAAGGACGCTCAGGCCAAGTTCGAGGCTCGCATCGGTGAGCTGCAGAAGGACGCGCGCGAGATCCCGACCCGTCTCCAGAAGCAGCTCGAGGACGCCGTCAAGGAGCTCACCGACACCTACGCCGACCTCGCCGTGCGTGGTGAGAAGTTCGTCGCCGCCATCCGCAAGGACGGCGTCAAGGCCGTGACGGTCAAGGCTTCGAAGCCCGCCGCCAAGAAGGCCTCCGCGAAGAAGGCTCCGGCCAAGAAGACCACCGCCAAGAAGGCTCCGGCCAAGAAGACGGTTGCGAAGAAGGCTGCGCCGAAGAGCGCTTGATCCCTTCGAGGACAGCTGCACCTCTAGTGCAGTGACTTGTTCCGAAATGTTCGGCCCCAGGGTGCGCCCTGGGGCCGAACTCGTCTCTGAGCAGCGATAGCCTGTTCCAGTGATCCACATCGTGGAGTCGATTCATAGCGCCCTGGCGCTGGCTATCTTCTGGGGTTCGGTCGCCTTCGAGGCGTTCGCACTCGCAGATGCAGCCGTGCGGCCAGCACAGGCGTATGTCTCCGCGGGCAAGCTCACCAAGCCGGCGTGGCTCCTGATCCTCGCTCTTGCGGTTCTCACCTGCCTGGCTTTCCTCGGTCCGACGGGGATCTTCGGCCTCCTGGGGCTGCTCGCCGCCTCGGTCTACATGGCGGACGTCCGTCCGGCCGTCGCCACGCGCCGAGGCCGGCGCTAGTGACCCTGACGATGACGCGAGGGAGTACCGCGCGGGCGGGCCAACGCACGCACCTTCAGAGGCGCCTCGGCGTCGTGATGCTGTACGTCTTCGTCGGCGACCTGATCGTCATCACCGCCTCCTCGGCCGCCGGCTGGCAACTGCGCTACTCGATCCACAACCTCGCCTCCGACATCACGCTCACCACCGAGCGGGGCGGTTGGCAGCCGCACATCGCCGGATGGCTGATCAGCGTGTGGGCCTTGGTCCTCCTCGCGATCGGCGCCTATGACACGCGTGGCTTCGGCACGCGCCTCGACGAGTTCCGACGCATCGTGTTCGGCTGCCTCATCGCCATGGGTCTCACCGGCTTCCTGGTCTTCATGCTCAAGTCGACCGTGCCGCGCGGTTACGTCCTCCTCACCTTCGCCATCGGCCTGCCGAGCCTGATGCTGCTGCGCTATATCGATCGCAAGGTGCTCCATTGGAAGCGCCGGCACGGACGTCTGGTCAGCCGCACGATCGCGGTGGGCAACCCGGATGCGGTTGCCGAGCTCGTCGAGGTGCTCGAACGCGAGAAGTGGACCGGGTACGCGGTCCTCGGGATGTGCGGTCACGCGGCGCCGCACGGCGTCGAGCTCCTCGGTTCGGTGGCCGAACTCCCGGAGGTGGCGATCGCGTACGAGGCGGATGCGGTCCTGGTCGCCGGTGGCTCGTACAACTCCGCGGCGGAGCTCCGCCGGATCGGCTGGGCTCTCGAGGGCCTCGGCCTGGAGATGCTGGTGGTGCCCTCACTGATCGACGTGGCCGGCCCGCGGGTGCGGTTCTCCCACGTCGCCGGGCTGCCGCTGGTGTACGTCCAGGAGCCCCAGATCGACGAGGCGATGGGCTTCGCCAAGCGCGCGTTCGACCTGATCGGGGCAAGTCTGCTGCTG
>JBQCDC010000011.1:0-3371 GCA_051961575.1 Marmoricola sp. | reverse complement strand
ACGAAGTGCCACCACGGCAGGTCGAACACGTAGAAGCCCGCGTCGTGATGGAAGTAGGGATCCGTGACGCCGAAGCGGCCGCCGTAGCGCCACATCAGGAGGGTCTGCCAATGGCCCGAGGCGATCCGACCGGCCGCCAGCCCGACCAGCACGCCGACCACCACCAGGGAGCGCCGATGGATCGGCGCGAAGAAGGCGCGATAGCGAGTGAGCCCGGTGAGCTCCGGTCCGCCGACCAGCAACGGCCGGAGTGCGAAGCCGAGAGCGATGTTGGCAGCCACGAAAACGCCCATCGCGATGCCGAAGCCGAAGAACAGGGTCGACTTCGCGCCGAACTGGGCGTCGTACACGCTGCCGAATCCCAGGGACGAGAACCACAGCCGATCGCTGATGATGTTCGCCACCACGATGACGACGATGATCAGCGCCACCACACCGAGCGCGACCGAGGTCGCGATCCGTGCCCGCCGGGTCATGCCTGCTCCGCAGAATTCCCCACGGTGCCGTCGTCGAACGTGGAGGACAGCAGCTCCACCAAGCCAGGCACGAGGTCCGGACCGACCAGGACCGACGCCTCGTCGTCGTGCGAGCGCATCCGCAGAGCGCACCACGAACCACCGTCGCGATGGGCCGAGGCGACGACGCGCACCTCCTCGCCGCCCTCCATCAGCCGCTCGGCGATGGCGGCGACGCCGATGACCTCGGGACCCCACACGATCTCGTGGAGCGCCTCCTCGAGGCTGCCGCCCGGAAGCTCTTCCTGCTCGATCGGCGTCAGCGCGCCGGCGCCCGCCAGCAGGGTCGCCAGTCCCGGTTCGCGCTCGATCAGCTCGGCGGTCGGCACCAGGGCGAAGAGCTGCGCGGGGCGGTCCCATCCGGACGCGGCAGCATGCTGCTCGAGCTCGCGGACGAGCGGAGCGAGTTCAGGGTGCGGGGCGCTCATCACGAGCATCCTGGCAGGACGGCGTTGGGATTCGCAGTCCAAGCGGTGACGTCCTTGATCGCACCGCTCAGGGTGTTGACCTTCACCACGCGCATCGTGGAGTGGTTGTAGGTGGCTCGACGGACCTCGTCACAGTTGCTTGCCGGGGCGAGGAACAGCTGGGCGCCGTCGCGCTGCGCGGCCCTGACCTTCTGCGCGATTCCGCCGATCGGGCCGACCTTGCCGGTCTGGTCGATCGTGCCGGTGCCCGCGATGTTGTGGCCCTTGGTGAGCGACCCGGGCGTCAGCTTGTCATAGATCGTGAGCGCGAACATCATGCCGGCGGAGGGCCCCATGATGCTGTCCGGAATCGTGATGTTGATGGTGAACGGGAACTTGAACTGCTGGCTGGGCGCCAGACCCACTCCGATGCGCGGGGTCGTGGCGGCCGCACCAGAGGTCCCGGCGGCCTTCGCCTTCACCGACAGGCTGATGTTCTTGCCTGCGCGCCGCACCACGAAGCCGATGGTGTCGCCAGGACGGAAGCGATGGACGTCGGCGATCGCCTGATCGGGCGTCGTCACCGGCTTGCCGGCGACGGACACCAAGATGTCGCCGACCTTCACGCGTCCCTGGGACGCGCCCTTCGGATCGACGGACTGGATCACGACCTGGTCAATCTCGGGCACCTTGAACCCGGCCTGGCGCAGCGCCGCCGCCTTCGCCAGATCCTGCGCCGAGGCCATCTCGGCCGCACCCTCCTGGGCGTTACTGCTCGAGGTGGTGCCGGGCGGGTAGAGGAAGTTGATCGGGTAGACCGACGTGTCGTCGTCGAGCCAGTGCTGGATCGCGCTGGTGATCGAGAGCGGGTCCCCTGGCGGCAGCTCGAGAACGGTGAGCATCCGCAGCTCGCCGTTGTCCGGGTAGGACTTGTGGCCCTTGATGTTCACGATGGGCGTGGAGCCGTCGAGACCGAGGATGTCGACGGTCGGACCGGGCGACAGCATGCTGTAGCCGGTCGGCTGCACGAAGAGCGTGACCACGAATGCGACGAAGAGGGCAGCCGCCAACAGGGTCGCCCTAAGTCGCGCAGTCATAGGGCACACCCTCTCATTCCAGGCCAAGCGTGACCTGTGGGGCACGCAGGGTGGCTACGGCCGCCGGACCGCGACGCCGGTGCTGCGCTCGCGAGGCATCGCCACACTGTGTCCTGTTCCCACGTGCGGCTTGGCCAACGCCTCGGCCATCCGCTGCTGCGCGCGGGCCTGCGCCTCTGCGCTCCGCTCACTGAACTGCGGCCGGCCGCGACCCATCCATGCGGCCCACGCCGACGCCGCGCACGTCACCAGAAGTGCGGGAACCAGCCAGAAGAGAATCGACACGGATCTATCGTGCCCCACCCCAGCGCCGATCTTGGGGAGGGCGCGGGGTAGGTGGGCGACGGTACGTTTGAGGGCATGGACGCTTCTGATCCTTCTTCTCCGTCTCCGGACGAACCCAACCCCCTCGAGGCGTTCCTGCGCTCGATGGGAGCGAACGTGCCGCAGGGCGGCGTACCCGGCGTGCCCGGGGGTCTCGACCTGAACGCGATCATGGGTCAGGTCCAGGCGATGTTCGCGCCCTACGAAGGCTCGGTGAACTGGAACCTCGCGACCGACATCGCTCGCCAGACCGTCGCCACGACGCCCGACCCGAGCACGGGTATGGCCGAGAAGAGCCGAGTCGCCGACGCCTTCCGTCTGGCCGACCACTGGCTCGACGAGGTCACTGCCATTCCGTCCGGCGTCGCAACGACCGCGGCCTGGAGTCGGGCCGAATGGGTCGAAGCGACCATGCCCGTGTGGAAGGTGTTGGTCGAGCCCGTGGCCGAGCACGTGGTCGCGGCCATGTCGACTGCTCTCCCCGAAGAGGCCCGCGCCGCCGCAGGTCCGTTGCTCGGCTTCATCGGCAAGGCGGGCGGCGCTCTGTTCGGAGGCCAAGCCGGTCAGGCGATCGGCGCCTTGGCCAGCGAGGTGCTGACCTCCTCTGACATCGGCCTTCCCCTCGGCCCGAGCGGCACCGCCGCGCTCGTCACCACGAATGTGACGGCCTTCGCCGAAGGCCTCGGACTCGATCTGCATGACGTCGAGCTCTACCTGGCCCTGCGCGAGGCGGCGCACCAGCGCCTGTTCGCACACGTTCCGTGGCTGCGGGGCCACCTGGTCGCAGCCGTCGAGGACTACGGCCGCGGTGTGACCATCGACGTTCATGGCGTCGAGGAGGCGCTGCGCGATCTCGACCCGACGAACCCGGCCGCGCTCCAGGAGGCTCTGGGCGAGGGCCTCTTCGACCCGCCGCAGACGCCCGGCCAGCAGGCCGCGCTGCAGCGCCTCGAAACACTTCTCGCCCTGGTGGAGGGCTGGGTCGACGAGGTCGTCGGTCAGGCGACCGCGACCCGGATGCCCCACGC
>JBQCDC010000010.1:0-9219 GCA_051961575.1 Marmoricola sp. | reverse complement strand
TAGGGCACGTAGTAGTAGCCCACCGCGACACAGAATCCCGTTCCACCACACGATATCGACGTGATCGTCTGGCTGTAGCCATCGTCATCGCTGGGTACGGGCAACCGGGTCGAAGCGACGCCCGGCTGCGTCACAGCGCTGGCTGACCCGACGGTCAACGGGCCCACGATCACGCCCAGCGACAGCGCCAGGATCGCAAGGGCAGCGCGCATCCTTGGTTTGCTCACGACGAACTCCTCTTGATTCAGCGAGCTGGGCTCACGTACGGCTGACGCCGAGCCCGTCGATCTGGATGGTCTTTCCGCTCGTGGTCACCTTCAAGCGGATGTTGGCCGTGCGATAGCTGACCTTCGTCAGGGCGATGACCTGCTCTCTGGCGGTCGTCGACTTGTAGAGGTTGATCGTGCCCAGCAGCGTCGAGCCCGAGTAGACCGCGACCTTGCCGCACGACGGGCACTTGGTCGCGACGAGAGCGAGTCGGTCGAACTCCGCTCCGGAAAGCGTCATCGTCGCGCCGGATGTCTTCGTGCTGGTGTAGGTCCCGAGGTAGAAGCCCGTGGCCTTCACCCGCGTCCAGTGAGCCGAGGTCGCCAGCGACGTGTCGTCCAGAGGACGTGCGGTGCAGCGAGCGCTCGACCAAGCGCTCGCCACATGAGCCGAGTCGACGGCCTGCACCCGGACACAGGTGTCATCGCCAACGGGCAGCGCCACCTTCACGCTCGACGTGCTCGCCGACAACGCACTCCACCCCGACGGCGTCGACCAGGATCCGAACCCGCTCTTCCAAGTGCTACGCCGCACCTGAACCACGTAATGATCGATGGGCGACGACCCAGCGGTCCCATGGAACGAGAACTTCACCGACGACCCCAACGCAAACGTCGGCAACGAGGACGTCGACACCGTTGGTCCCGTCGCGACCGGAGTCGGAGTCACGTGCGCGATGTACGCCTGGTAGTCGGGCGTCGTTGACGTGTGCGCGCCGTAGGTGCCCAGCACCCAACACGAGCTCGACGAATCACAGGCGGCGACGTTCTCCCTTGTGTAGGGCGTTGCCGTGGGGTCGGCATCTGCCGGCAGAGCGAGGTTGCCTGCCTCCCAACCGGAACTCGTGAAGACGTCGATCGGTGCGTCATACGGGTAGGTGCTGAACGCGACGCAGAAGGTCGAGGCGCCGCACGCGGCTCCACCAAGAGCGTTGCTGTTGGGTCCGGTGCCGGCGGCCCAGCCAACGCTGACGTAACGGTCAAGCAGCGCTCGGCCCGTGCCGCCGCTGTCGATGTAGCCGCCGACCGCGATGCACGATCCTCCGGCGCACGCCGCAGCGCCGACCGTCGACTGCGGATGTGCGGACGTGCTCTCGGCCGTCGGAGTCGGGGGTTCCTGCGCCTGGAACCCTGAACCCCCGACGGGAAGGAGCAACGCCTTGAGCGTGGTGCCGTCGCCACCGGAGCCGTAGTAGGTGCCGTAGGCAACGCAGGCGCCGCCGGCATCACAGGCGATCCCGTCGATGGTGTTGATGATGGTGGCGCCGGCTGGAATGTTGACGTGCGCGGTCGGCGAATTCGTCGAGCCGTCCGAGTTGATCGTGTCGACAAGCGGCTCGGGGCCGACAGAGCTCACGTACACGCCAGCGGCTTGGCAGACCCCGTTACCGCACGCGACGCCCGCGAATTGCGAACTCTGGGGCGTTGCGTCGATCGGCGTCTTCGCCTCCTGCGGGTTGGCCCACGTGCCGGAACTCGCCTGATAGAAGGTCGTCCAGCCGCGCAGCTGGCTGGACCCGTTGTAGGCGTTGCCGACCAGCGCGCACGCATCGACCCCCGAGCAACCGACGCCGGCGATGCCCGGAATCTGGGTCACCGCGGCGGGCACGGCATACCCAGCGGGAGGGCCGACCTCCCGAGCCGTCCAGGTTCCGTTGTGGAGTTCGAGCGCCAGATACGTCGTCGCAGCCGGCCCCGAGTAGTACGTGCCGTAGGCCGCGCAGGTCGTGCTGCCGAAGCAGGAAACGCCGAGCAACGCCCTCGAGGTTGACGACAACAGAACCGACGGCACCGGTGAGGTCATGGTCGTCCACGAGCCACCCGACCAGGTGTCGATGAATCCGCGCTCCCCACCCGTAACGCTGTAGTCGCCGACCGCCACACAGAATCCGACGGCGCCGCACGAGATCCCTCGCACGTCCGGGCTGCTGGGGCTGGCGGCATCGGAGGGCAGCGGCAGCCGTATCGACGCGATTCCCGGCTGAGGAAGAGCGCTGGCGGACCCCGCCGCCAGCGGACTCAACATCCCGCCGAGCAGAACCGCAACGGTCGCGATGACGATGCGCGTAGTAGGAATCTTCACGGTGGACCCCCCGTGGGTCTGGTCTGTTAGTTGACCTGTCGGTCCCGATCGGCCGGTGCCGCGGATATCCCCTCGTTACCCGCGACACTCGACCTGTCGAGTCCCCCACTACGCCATCAGACTCGCCTTTCAGGTTCCTTTCGGCGAGAGGGATAACCCCCGACTTCGGTCGGGCGCACCACCCGTCTGCGCGAGGGGCAGCCCCCACCGTGATCGCTCCGAGGGGTTGCCGCGCTCAAACAGGTGGGAATAATGGCTGTGACGGGGCTGCGCAAACCATGAGGGAGGTCGAGTGGCTCAGTTGCGACTGGTGGTCGCCGACGACTCCTACCTGATGCGTGAGGCGCTGACCCAGCTGCTCAGCACTGATCCCGGATTGGACGTCGTCGGAGTGGCCTCCGATTTCGACAGTGCACTTTCCGCAGTCTGTGAGCACGAACCCGATGTCCTCGTGTGCGACGTGCGGATGCCGCCCAGTGGAACCGACGAGGGCATTCGGCTCGCTGAGGAGCTCCGCGGCTCGCATCCCGACCTCGGCATCATCGTTCTCTCGCAGGTCACCCACCTCAGCTACGCGGTCGCCTTGGTCAGCGCGGGCGCAAGCTCCCGCGGTTACCTGCTCAAGGACAACGTCGCGGACCGCGGCCAGCTCGTCGCTGCCGTCCACACCGTTGCGGCCGGCGGAACCGTCATCGACTCCGAGCTGATGGACGCGCTCGTCTCGGTGCGATCCCGGTCCGGCGGGCGCGCCAGTCAGCTGACCGAGCGCGAGACCCAGGTGCTGGCCGGCATCGCCTCCGGTGCGAGCAATCGTGCGATCGCGGCCGGGCTGAACCTCTCTCCACGAGCCGTCGAGAAGCACATCACCGGCGTCTTCGCGAAGCTGGGCGTGGGCGGCGACATGAACGTCGACCAGCGGGTGAAGGCGGCGCTGCTGTTCCTCGCGGGTGACTCGGGGGCGTAGTCCCACCGACACGGGTGGGTGTGCACCATTCCGTTACGACGCCCGGACCACCAAGATGGGTCCGATGAACACGGAGCTGATCAGCGTCGTGGTGGCTGACGACCACCCGGCCTTCCGCGCGGCCGCAGCCGCAGTCGTTGGTGCCGCCGATGGATTCGTGCTGGTCTCAGCCGTGGAATCGGCGCCGCAGGCCATCGAGGAGATCGCCCGTCTCGTCGGCCCGGTGCTGGTCGTGATGGATGTTCAGATGCCCGGTATGACGGGCACCGCCGCGACGCGCGAGATCCGTGACCGCAAGCTCAACGCCACCGTGGTCCTGGTCTCCGGCTATGACCGCCGCGACTTGGCCGACGTCACCGAGTGCGGTGCCGCAGCGTTCGTGCCCAAGGAGGAATTGAGTCCCGCGCTGCTCACGTCGATCTGGCGCGAGCATGCTGCGAGCTGACGGTCGTCGGCGCGGCCTCGGCACACCTACCACCCCAGCGCTGCGCGCACGGAGGCAGAAGTCGCTGCGACAGTTCATCGTCGGCGATGCGGTCGCGTGCGAGGTCGGCGCCATCGTCTGCCTCCTCCTCTTCGCGATGGCCGAGCAGACCGGCTACTTCCTCCTCCAGGCGGGCGACCTCGCGATCTGCGGTCTGATCGTGGTCCTCGCCCTGCGCCCTGCGGAACGGGACGACGAGGAGCTGGCGGTCACGATCCTCTGCAGCGTGAACTGGTTCCTCGCGACCTTCGGCGCCTTCCTGACGCCGCGCGTGGGGACCGTCATGACGCTGGCCGCGGTGATCCCGGTGATCTTCGCGATGCCGTACGTGTCGCTGACGCGACTGCGCCACCTGATGCTGGGCACGGTGGTCAGCCTGGTCGCGATCGGGATCCTGTCGCGCGTTCAGGACGTCACTCGGATCGACATCAACATCGATCCGGTCGTCGAGGACGTGGTCGTGATCGGCTGCGTGACGATGATCGCCTCTCTGATCCTGCTCGTGGTCTGGCAGGCCTACCAGGAGCTGGTCCAGACCAACATGACGCTCTACGACCTCACCGCCGACCTCACCGCACAGGCCGAACAGCTCGCGGAGTCGCGGTCCCGACTGGTCGCCGCCACCGATGACGCTCGGCGGCGGATCGAGCGCGATCTGCACGACGGCGCCCAACAGCAGCTCACCGCCCTGGCGGTGCGCCTCGACCTCGCCGACATGGCGCTGGCCGATCACCCGAAGGCCGGGGCGATGCTGGGCGGACTGGCCGCGGACCTGCGCTCGGCGATCCGCGACGTCCGCGATCTAGCGCACGGCATCTATCCCCCGTTGCTCGGCGACGCCGGGCTCAAGCTGGCACTCCCCGAGGCTGCTGCGCGCGTCGGATCGTCGTGTTCGGTTGGCGTGTGCGACGTACCGCGCTACGCCACCGACGTCGAGGTCGCGGTCTACTTCTGCTGCCTCGAGGCGCTCAACAACGCGGCCAAGCACGCCGGGCCCGATGCGCACACGGAGCTCAACGCGGTGGATACACCCGAGGGCCTCACGGTCACCATCACCGATAACGGCCCGGGACTGAAGTCCGGTGCGGTCGGGAGCGGTCACGGCTTGCGCAACATGGCCGACCGTCTCGCCGTCGTCGGCGGCAGCCTCGACGTCCGGTCAGGGCCGGATCACGGAACCGTCGTGACGATCACGATTCCGAACCCGCGACCCGCGAGCTAGCTCCCCAGGCGAACGCGTCGGCCCTCGATGGTCATGCCCTCACGCGCGATCCGCCCGACGTACTCGACGAGCATCGCGCGCTCGGCGACCTTGATCCGCTCGTGGAGCGTCTCCACGTCGTCGTCATCCTCGACCGGCACCACCGTCTGGGCGATGATCGCGCCGGTGTCCACGCCGTCATCGACCACGAACAGGGTCGCGCCCGTGACCTTGACGCCATGCTCCAGGGCATCGGCGGCACCGTGCATCCCGGGGAACGACGGCAGCAGCGCCGGGTGCGTGTTCACGTAGCGGCCCGGGAACCGACTGAGGAAGTGCGGGCCGGCCAGCTTCATGAAGCCCGCCGACACCACCAGGTCGGGCTCGAACGCCGCGGTGGTGTCGGCCATGGTGAGATCCCAGTGCTCGCGGCTGCTGGACTGGCTGACCTTGCGGACGAACGTCGGGATGCCGGCACGCTCGGCTCGGGCGAGTCCCTCGATGCCGTCGCGGTCCGCCCCGACGGCCACGATCTGAGCGCCGTAAGCCGGGTCCTGCGTGGCGTCGATGAGCGCCTGAAGGTTGGTTCCAGCGCCGGACACGAGAACGACGAGGCGAGCCGGACCGGTACGAGGAAGGGCGCTCATGGAGCGAACCCTAACGAGCGGACCGCCAGCGCTGCCAAACGGCGGAGAGCAGGCTGCCGAGCCCTCCTCCGAGCGCCATGCCGCCGACGGCGCAGAGCAGCACGGGCCAGAACGCGGCTCCGATCTCGGAGAGGCGATGGTTGCCCAGGGCCCCGCCACTCAGTGTGGCGAAGATCGCGACCACGAGGCCCGCGAGCGCGCCACCGCCGATGCCGCGCAGGAGCACCTGGTCCCAGCCGTCCTCGGCGAGCTCACGCTGGAGCCGAGCCGCCGCGACGAGCGCGCAGAGCCCGGGGATGAAGAGCAGGATGATGAGCCAGCCGGGCTGCGTTCCAGGGTCCGGAAGCGCCGCCACGGTCGGAAACGGCGGCAGCGAGATCAACGACACCGAGCTGACCGTCACGCTGGTGTACGTGCCCACCGCGAAGCCGGGCCCGGTCAGATACGCGATGGCGAAGCCGATCGCATTCGGCAGCGCCAACGCGCAGACGACGGTGAGCATGAGCGCGTCGCCGAAGCCCAGCTTCAGGGCGGTGTACGCATCTCCGGCGTCGCTGAACGAGAGCGCCATGGAGATCGCGACCAGGGCCGCCGCAGCGGCGACCAGCCCGAGCCCGGCCTGCACGGCGATCCGGATGACCGACTGGAGGAGCGACGGCAGCTGCTGCCAGAGCACCGCGAGCTGCCCCGACTCGAGCAACCAGCCAGCGGCGCCCGCACCCGCACCGATCAGGAGGGCGGCGCCGAAGGTTCCCGGCAGGCTGGGGCTGAAGGACGACGCCGTCATCACCTCGAGCACGACCACCGCCAGCACCACGAAGATGCCCACGAACGCTCCGCCGGCCAGGGCCAGGGTTCGCGGGGGCACGACGGTGTCCTCGAGATCCGAGCGACGCCAACCCCACCGCGCGCAGCGGATCGCCACGATCACCTCGATCAGCGTGAGGCCGAGCGGAGTCAGGCCGATGTGCCCGACCGTCGTGTCGGCCGACCCACCGAGGCCGAACGTCCAGGCCACGCCGCCGACGCGCAGGGCGTCGAGGGTGTTGCCGTGGGCGCCCGCATCGGCGAAGAACCACCCGAGCAGCGACACTGCCATGCAGAGTCCGCCGCCGACAGCGACCGAGAGCACCGCCGCGAGCGTGGCGTTCACCACCAAGGGACGTGCATCGGTGGACTCCGAGCGAGCGGTCATCCGCGCGAATCGTGAGGTCTGAGAGGGCATCGGCGCCATCTTCGCCCAGGTGCCGCTCGGATTCCGGGTGCCACGCTGAGATCGCGTCCACCCATCGCATGGGTTACTCCCGTATCGTCGTGTCGCTATGTCGGAACTTGCACCAACGCCCAGCCCCAGCACGCCGACCGACGAGTTCGACGCGCTGTACCTGGCGTTGCGTCGACGGCTTCTGCTCCAGTGCCTGGCCCAGACCGGCGACCTCTCTGCCTCCCGCGCAGGCGTCCGGGACGCCTTCATCGCGGCCCGCCAGCAGTGGCGGAGGGTGGGTGCTCTCGACCAGCCCGAGGCCTGGATCCGACAGCGCGCGATGAACGCGGCGCAGCGCCACCACGCTCCGCACCGGCGCCGCATTCAGGCAGGACTCAACGAGCATCAGGCCGACGTCATGCAGGCGTTGGGCGAGCTCAAGGACACGGATCGCAAGGCCCTCGTCCTGCACCACCTCGGCGGCCTCGACACCACGGCGGTCGGCCGCGACCTCTCGCTCACCGAGGCGACGGCACGTCGGCGGCTCAGCGCCGCGCAGGAGGCGTTCGCACTCACGCGCGGCTGCGACCGCGCCAAGATCAGCGAGGACCTCCGGGCTCTCGCCCCGATCGTCACGCACCCCGGCCTCCCCCGCGCCCACGCCCTCCACCACCGCGCGCGGCGCCGGAGTCGCATCCAACTCGCCCTGACCGTGGTGATCGCGCTCGCGGTCGCCGCCCTCGGCGGTCTCATGGTCGCCCCGACGCCCCGCTCCGACGCACTGGCCGCCATCGACGCACGGCCCGTCACGCGAGCGGTCTTCCTGAGCGCCGCCCAGCTCGACACCACGCTGCCGAACTCGTCCTGGCAGGAGACCTCGACCAGTACCAACACGGACGGCACCGGGCTCCACGATCCGTGTCAGCGCGAGCGTTTCGCCGATCCGGCCGCCGCGGGGACCTGGGTACGCGTGCTGACCGCGAGCGCCCCGAGCACGACCGTCACCCAGCGGACCGAGGTCTCGGTGGGCGATGCGGTCGCGCGCAAGACCTATGCCACGACCCTCAGCTGGTATGCCTCGTGTACCCAGGCGCGCGTCCAGCTTGTCTCCGCCGCCAAGTTGACGGGTGTGGGCAACCAGGCCTGGCTGTTGCAGCTCAACGCGGCCGGCAAGTCACCGCAGACCTATCAGGTGCTGGTCGCCCGATCAGGGATGATCACCAGCACGCTCGTGCTGCAGGTCCCGACGGCCAAGGCCGCCTCCTTCGCCTCGACCGACGCCGTGACCGAGCTGGGTCGCGTGATGACCCAGCGGCTCTGCCGGACGAGTGCAGCCGAGGTGTGCCGCCCGGTGACGAAGGCCGTGGCGACCCCGTCGGTGCCTCCAGTGGCGGAGAACGCCGGCATGATCTCGACCTCCGACCTGCCGATCCTGCCCATGGTCCCGCACCCCTGGGTCGGCACCCAGCAGGTCGTCGGCGGCCCGAACCTCGCGGCCACGACCTGCGACGCGACCACCTTCGGCGGAGCCAGGACGAAGGCCCGGACATTCCTCATCCCCGGCGCCGGCCTGCCGCAGAGCTTCGGGCTGACCGAGACGGTGGCGACCTTCCGAACGGTGAAGGCCGCGACCGCAGCGGCGACGATGATCCGCTCGCAGATGGCCTCGTGTCACAAGCGTCAGATCGGCACGACCGTCAACCACCAGCAGAGCATGGCCAAGAACGGACTCGCGCCAGCGGTGTGGACCTGGCACGAGGTGGCCCAGATCAACTCCAAGAGCCAGGTGGTGAACTACTGGATGGGCGTCACGCAGTACGGCCCCGTCGTCGCCCAGATCCCCCTCATCCCGGCGCCCAAGGTGGACACCACGGCCGCGGCCTTCCTGGCGCTCGTCGAGCGTGCCGCCCAGCGGCTCACCCAGCTGCCCTGAGTCACCGACGACAAAGGCCCCGAACCCTTACGGGTCGGGGCCTTTGCGCTGACTGGAGGTTGAAGGAGCCCGGAGGGCGTCACGAAACCGGTCAGAGGTTCTGCATGATCTCCCGCATGAGCGCGGCGGTCTCGGACGGCGTCTTGCCGACCTTCACACCCACGGCCTCGAGAGCTTCCTTCTTGGCCTGAGCGGTACCCGAGGAGCCCGACACGATGGCGCCGGCGTGGCCCATGGTCTTGCCCTCGGGAGCGGTGAAGCCCGCCACATAGCCGACGACCGGCTTCGTGATGTGCTCCTTGATGTAGAGCGCGGCGCGCTCCTCGGCGTCGCCACCGATCTCACCGATCATCACGATGGCCTTGGTCTCCGGGTCGTCCTCGAAGGCCTGCAGCGCGTCGATGTGCGTGGTGCCGATGATCGGGTCACCGCCGATG
>JBQCDC010000009.1:0-13678 GCA_051961575.1 Marmoricola sp. | reverse complement strand
CCTGCAGGTAGTAGGTGAGCATCAGGAACATCCCGAAGACACCGACCACCGCGCTCCCCGCGGCGAGATACGCACCCACGCGGTTGCGGTCGGACAGGATCCGCAGGGGCAACAGCGGCGCGTCCATCCTCGCCTGGCGCGCGGCGAAGGCGGCCCGCGCTAGGACGCCACCACCGAGCGAGCCGAGGACAACGGGAGCACTCCACCCGTGCGGAGCGGCCTGGCTGCAACCGAAGACGATCGCCGCCAAACCCCCGGTGGCGAGCAGTGCCGACACGAGGTCGATGCGCGGCCTCTCATAGCGTGGTGGATCCGGCAGCACCGCCATGCCCGCGAGCAGAGCACCGGCCGCGATGCCCACGTTCACGAACAGGCACCAGCGCCAGTCGAAGTACTCGGTCAAAGCGCCACCCAGCAGCAGGCCCAGGCTCGCGCCCGTACTGGCGACCGCACCGAAGACAGCGAAAGCCCGTGTCCGTTCCTTTGCCTCGGTGAAGGTCACCGCAAGCAGGGAAAGGACGGTCGGCGAGATGAGCGCTGCGAAGGCACCCTGCAGAGCGCGGCCGGTGATCAGCACCCCGAGGTTCGGGGCCACGCCTGCGAGCAGCGAGGCCAACGCGAATCCGGACAGGCTGATCTGGAAGGCACGCCGACGTCCGATGACGTCGGAGATCCGTCCTCCCAGGAGGAGCAGCCCGGCGAAGCTGACCGTGTAGGCGGTCACCACCCACTGCCGCTGGGCGTCGCTGAAGCCGAGCGCGTGCTGCGCTGTCGGCAGCGCGATGTTGACGATCGTGGCGTCGAGAGCGGTCATCAGCTGTGCGACCGCGATGACGACGAGAGCGAGCCAGCGGCGATCGGACCGGGTGCCCGATTGCTGTGGCTGCGTTGTAGTCGAGGCCATGGCCTCCACCTCCCTAAACGAAGGAATTTCCTCCACTAACCATAACTGAAGGATTTCCCTCCGTCTAGTGCGGTAGTCTCCGAGCCATGCGAGCCGATGCCCGTCGTAACCACGAGTTGCTTCTTGACGCCGCTCGCGACGTATTCGTGGAGCGTGGTCCGGAGGCGCCTCTCGACGAGATCGCGCGTCGGGCGGGAGTGGGGATCGCAACCCTCTACCGACGGTTCCCGGATCGGCGATCGCTCATGCAGGCGGTGGTGTTGAACGCGCTCACCCTGACCGCGGAGGCCGCCGAGCGCGCGAATGACCTTGCCGATCCCCTTGCTGCGCTGGCCTCCTACGTCCATGCCGTCATCGACCTGCGGACCTCGGCGGTCATTCCGACGCTCCTGGATCAGCTCGATCTGGACGAGCCGGACGTCGCCGCCGCGCGTCAGAGGTCCGCGAAGCTCTCGGAGCAACTCGTGGCCCGTGCACAGAAGACCGGTGCGCTCCGCGAGGGCGTCACCTTCGGTGATGTCGGCCTGATGTTGGTGCGGCTGTCGAGGCCCCTCCCCGGCAACTTCACGCCGGAACTACAGATCGAACTGGCGCATCGGCATGCGGATCTCTTCCTCGCCGGCCTTCATGCCGACGGGGCCTACGAGCCGGTACACGGACCGGCCCTCGAGCTCGCGGACCTCCAAAAACTGCGCCCCAAGGCCTAGCATCCCGAGCATGACGACTGCTGCCGTAGAAACCAGTTACCCCGTCACCGTCATGTTCAACCCGCCCGAGCGGGTTCCGCGTTGGCTGCCCCTGTTGTGGTGGCTGCTGGCGATTCCGCACTTCATCGTTCTCTACCTGGTCGGGATCGCGGCCACCATCTGCACGATCATCGCCTGGTTCGCCGGCGTGATCACGGGGCGCATCCCCACGGGCCTTCTCGGCTTCATCGCGGGCTACCACCGCTACCAGCTGCGCATCATGACCTACGTCTACTTCATGCGCGGCGCGTACCCGTCGTTCGCATTGAGCTCGGAGATGATCGACCCCAGGACCGACCCGATGGTCGCGATCGACTTCGCGCCGGAGGAGAAGCGCAGCCGGCTGACCATCTTCTTCCGCCTGTTCCTGCTGATCCCCCAGATCATCGTGCTCTACATCGTCAGCATCGCCGCCGCCGTCTGCAGCTTCATCGCGTGGTTCGCCGTGATCATCCTGGGTCGTTGGCCCAGCGGCCTGCTCGACTTCGTCCTCGGCGTTCTTCGCTGGTCGACCCGGGTGAGCGCCTACGGCAGCCTGCTCACCGACAAGTATCCGCCGTTCAGCTTGAGCTGAGGGGCGAAGGCTCGAGCAGCATCGGCTAGCCCCTGAGCACTTCCACAAAATCTCTCAGTCGCCTCTAAGACGTGTGCCGTTCACCGGCGCTTCGGCAACACGGCGCCGGGCATTGGCGCGTCATTGGGAAGGCAGGCGGAACCTCTCACCGGTGACCGGGCCACAGTTGGCCCCGGTACTCGACGAGAGGAACCCTCCATGAAGTTGACGACCCGCCAAGCTCTCACCCTGTCCGTGTTCCCCCTACTTGCCGTGGCAACCGCCTGCGGCTCGACCACGACCAACAGCAGCGGCACGAGTGCCACCACGAGCCCGAGCGCGTCCGACGGCATGTCCGCCAGCGCCGGGAGCGGCTACTCGGCACGAGTCATCCTGAGCGGCAAATCCCACGGCTGGTCCGCGCCCGATGATCTCGCCAGCCTCGGCTCGAACATCTTCGTCGGTTTCCAGAACGGCGTCCCCTCGACCGGCCCGGCAAAGAGCGGCCCACAGAGCTCCACCCTCGTTGAGATCACTCGGGCGGGGACCGTCGAGAAGACGTGGAGCCTCAAGGGCAAGATCGACGGCATGGGCGCCGACCAGGCCAAGAACCGCGTGATCGTCACGGTCAACGAGGACGCCAACAGCAGCCTCTACACCGTCGCGAGCAGCGGTACCGTCAAGCACTACGCCTACGCTGCTCCCCTCCCCCACAAGGGTGGCACCGACTCGGTCTCGGTCTTCAACTGTCAGATCTACACCAGTGCCTCGAACCCCACTGGCAAGGCGGTGCCGGCCCTCTACAAGGTGACGCTCTCGGGCTCAAGCGCCGTGGCCTCTCCCGCAGGCATCATGGACAACAGCACAGCCTCCGCCGTCAAGGGTGGTGCTCAAGCCCACCTCGCGCTCACCGACCCTGACTCCACCACCGTGGTCCCATCGGGTGCCGGCAAGTTCGCCAACGACTTCATGCTCGATGCGCAGGGCGACGACGAGGCAATCTTCGCCAGCTCGTTGCCGGCCATGGGAAGCGGGCTCAAGGTTCTCAAGCTCAGCCAGTCGATCGATGACACGGCGTTCGCAACGGCGGGTGGCTCCATGGTCGTCACGGACGCGAAGACGGACTCGGTCGACCTGATCAGCGGCCCCTTCACCGCAGGTGACGCCTACTCGGTGGTCACGCCGGGCAACGCCAACAACGCTCCGGCAACGGCTCCGGCCAACTACCTGGCTCAGCTCGATCTGACCACAGGCACGCTCACGCCGATCACGATCACTGGATCCAAGGTGACGCCCCACGGCATGATCGCGCTCCCGTAGCCGTCGCCAACTCGGTACTGCGAAATGCAGAAGGTCCTCGGGCCTGCGAACTGCGGGCCAGAGGACCTTCTGCGTTGGTACCCCCGACCGGATTCGAACCGGCGCTAACGCCGTGAGAGGGCGCCGTGCTAGGCCGCTACACAACGGGGGCAACGCTTGTTGAAGACCCTCGAGGGGGCTTCAGGAGCGCCCAAACCTTAGCCGTTGAGACGTATTCACGTCCAATCGAAAGGCCGGTTTCGGCGTTCGCTGGGATACAAGGACTCGAACCTTGACTAACTGAACCAGAATCAGTCGTGCTGCCAATTACACCATATCCCAAGGTGTCTGCACGGTCCGGATCGAGCTGATCGATCGGATCGGGCCGAGGGGAGACTTTACACGGGCCCGGTTTCGGGAGCCAATCGGGCGGGGGTTTCGTGACGCGGTCTTCGACCGCTCCTCAACCTCCGACGCGGTCTAAGACCGCTCCTCAACCTCCGCAGTGCCCGTGATGCCCATGCGCTTGGCCGTCCAGAGCACCAGCAGCAGGTACACGCCGTTCTGGGTGACCGTCACCGGTAGCTGCCACCACGAGGCGCTGCTGGTGTTGAGGGCGTTGGTGATGTCGCCGAAGGCGAGAGCGAAGCCGAAGGCCACCAGGTTGTTCAGGACGTGCAGCGCGATGCCCGCCTCGAGCCCGCCGGTGCGCAGCACGAGGTAGCCGGCCAGCAGACCGAACGCGAAGCGGTCCACCAGCAGGGGCACGTTCTGTGTGCCGTGCGCGGCCGTGAACAGGACCGCCGACAGCAGGATCGCGAACCAGGGCGACTTGGTCAGCGACCCGAAGGCCTGCATCGCGTAGCCGCGGAACGCGTACTCCTCCCCCATGGCCTGCAAGGGCGTGCTGAACACGATGACGGCGATGAATCCGATCGTGGTCCAACCGAAGGGCCCGGGGTGACCCGAAACGCCGTTCGTATCTCCGGGCAGGATCGCCGCGACCACGAACTGGGCGGCGATCGCGACCACCGAGATGCCCAGGCAGACGAAGAAGAACTTCCAGCGGATGCCCGGCTTGATCGACATCAATCTCGCCACCGGCAACCGATGGATGAGCCAGACGATCATGATCGCGACCAGGACCAGCGCTGCCAGCGTGAGGTTGAGGTAGAGAAGCGATCCGGGGGTCACGGGCTTCTGTTCGAGAGCCTGCGTCCAGTGCTTCGTGAAGTCGCCGCCCTGCAGCCACACGAGCACCGCCAGCAGCGGCATCAGGGCGATCGGCACGACCAGCAGCGCGGACGCGACAAGAACGAGGAGACCCGCCACCGGCTTCTTCCACGTATAGGTCGGAGTCCTCAGTGCGAGCGGGTATGAGGTCGCGAGGTCGTCACTCACGCGGTGAGGGCTCTCGCCGCGCCCAGGCGGGCCAGCGACTCGTCGCGACCGAGGATCTCCATCGACTCGAAGAGTGGCGGCGAGATCTTGCGTCCGGAGATGGCCCAACGAACGGCACCGAAAGCCACCCTGGGCTTGAGACCCAACCCGTCGATGAGGGCGCCGCGCAGCGCCTCCTCGATGGCTGCCGTGCTCCACTGGTGGAGACCGGACAGCGCATCGGTCGCCGCGGTCAGCACCTGCATCGCGTCGTCCGCCGTGAGGGCGGCGCGAGCGTCGTCGTCATAGGAGACGCTGCCGAACAGGAAACCCAGCATGTCGGCCGCTTCGGTGAGCTTGTTGATGCGCTCGGTGATCAGCGGCATCGCCAACTCGAGCGTGCGCGAGTCGGCGTCGCTGACCGGGTCCGAGACCACACCCGCGGCCTTGAGGAACGGCAGCGCCCGGTGGGTGATGTCCTCGACCGACAGCAGGCGCATGTGCGAGGCGTTGATCGCCTCGGCCTTCTTCAGATCGAAACGAGCCGGGTTCGGGTTGACGTCCTTGATGTCGAAGGCCTCGACCATCTCCTCGAGGCTGAAGATGTCGCGATCGGGGCCGATCGCCCATCCGAGCAGCGCAAGGTAGTTGAGCAGACCCTCGGGCAGGAAGCCCTGGTCGCGATACGCGAGCGCGTGCGCCTCCGGGTCACGCTTCGAGAGCTTCTTGTTGCCCTCGCCCATGACGTAGGGCAAGTGTCCGAACTCCGGCGTGTGGTCGGTGATGCCGAGCTCGATGAGCGCCTCGTACAACGCGATCTGGCGCGGCGTGCTCGAGAGCAGGTCCTCGCCGCGCAGGACGTGCGTGATGTCCATGAGTGCGTCGTCGACGGGGTTGACCAGCGTGTAGAGAGGGTCGCCGTTGGCGCGGCACAGCGCGTAGTCCGGGACGTGC
Source organism: Marmoricola sp. (assembly GCA_051961575.1). Classification (GTDB taxonomy): domain Bacteria; phylum Actinomycetota; class Actinomycetes; order Propionibacteriales; family Nocardioidaceae; genus Marmoricola. The sequence goes on along the minus strand of JBQCDC010000009.1, from coordinate 7,842 downwards.
TTCGTCTCGAAGGTCACCTCACCGCGGACCAGGTCATTCCAGGTGATCGAGCCCTCCGGCATGCGGAAGCGGACCACCGGACGACGGTCCTCGGCCTCGAACGCCTCGATCTGCTCGGTGGTCAGCTCGCGGCAGAAGCCGTCGTAGCCCATCACCTTGGAACCGCTCGCCTTCCGTCGCGCCTCGACCTCGTCGTTGGTGCAGTAGCAGTCGTAGGCGAAGCGGGAGGCGCGGAGTCGGGAGAGGGCGTCTGCGTAGAGATCGCCGCGCTCGCTCTGCTTGTACGGCGCGTGCGGGCCGCCCACCTCCGGACCCTCGTCCCAGTTCAGGCCGAGCCAGCGCAACAGGTCGATGATCGACTGCAGCGACTCGTCCGTGCTGCGCTCGCGGTCGGTGTCCTCGATGCGGAAGACGAAGGTGCCACCGTGATGGCGCGCGAACGCCCAGTTGAACAGAGCCGTCCGGACCAGCCCGACATGCGGAGACCCGGTCGGGCTGGGGGCCATACGTACGCGAACCGTCATCGCTGCTTCACCTTGTTCGTCAGTGCGCCAATGCCCTCGATGAGGATCTCGACCTCGTCGTCGGGCTCGATCGGGCCGACACCGTCGGGGGTGCCGGTGAGGATCACGTCTCCGGGCAGGAGCGTCATCACCGAGGACACGTACGCGACCAGCGCCGGAACGTCGAAGACCATGTCGGAGGTACGACCGTCCTGCTTGAGGTCGCCGTTCACCCAGGTCTTCACGGCCAGGTCACTGGTGTCGAGCTCGGTCTCGATCCAGGGGCCGAGCGGGCAGAAGGAGTCGAAGCCCTTGGCTCGGGTGAACTGACCGTCGCGGCGCTGGAGGTCGCGGGCGGTCACATCGTTGGCGACCGTGTAGCCCTGGATGACGTCGGCCGCCTTGGCGGCGGGAACGTCGCGGCAGATCCGTCCGATGACGACCGCGAGCTCGCCCTCGTAGTGGACCTCGCTGCTCTGCTCGGGGTAGAAGATCGGGTCGTTGGGTCCGACCACGCTCGTGTTCGGCTTGAGGAACATCAGCGGCTCGGCCGGCACCTCACCGCCCATCTCCTTGGCGTGCGCGGCGTAGTTCTTGCCGATTCCGATCACCTTGCTGCGCGGCAGCACCGGGCTGAGCAGACGGATGTCCTCGAGCTGGTGCTCCTTGTTGTTCAGGTGCAGCCCGACGTAGAGGGGGTCACCGTTGAGACCCACCACCACGCAGTCCTCGTCGGGGATGCCGTTGTCGTCGACTTCCCCCGTGAGGACGCCGTACAAGGGCTCCTCCCCGGCGGTGAACCTCACGATGCGCATGAGGCAACCCTAGCGAGGCGCGGCGCTACCCCAGCGGCGCGTTGAAGACATCCGATCCGAACGAGGTGACGCGTGCGCCGCCCGCGTAGCCCAGGTGAGCGCTTGCGCCGAAGATGTCCTCGATGGTCCGCAACAGCGAGTAGTGGTTGTAGGGCGTCGCCGTGGTCGAGCCGGGCGTCACGTACCTCGACAGAACCAGCGCACCGACCCGGCCGCCGCCGGGGCCGGTGAGACCCGGCAGGAGCGAGTTGAGGTTCGCGGTCTCGCCGCAACATGCGGTCGCGTCCGACTGAGGTCCGTCGGACTCGTCGAAGGTGATGATGAGGACGCCGTCGTGCTGGTAGGCCGGCGAGGCCAGGATCAGCGGAACCTGCTGCTGCAGCCAGGCATCCGCTGAGACCAGGCCCCCCGGGCGCTTGTCGACACACGGGGAGTCGTGGCCGTCGTCGCAGAGGTTCGGCGTGATGAAGGAGACGGCCGGCGTGGTCGACTCCTGCTGGAGGTCGGTCGCCAGATGGCTGTAGTCGACGACGTGCGCGGCGCAGTACGACGCGTTGTCGATGATCGAGTGGAAGTACATGAACGGGTTGTGGCGCGTGGCGTACTCATCGCCGACCTTGGCCGTCTGGGTCTGGTCCTGGGTGCCCACCGCAGGATGACGACACGGGGTCCCCATGTCCTCCATGTAGCCCTTCCAGGTCACACCCTTGGCGTCGAGCTGGCCCGGCAGCGTGCCTACCTTGGTCGGGTACACGCAGCCGCTGCCGATGAGCTGACCAGGGGATTGCGTCAGACCGGTCGAGGTGAAGTTGGTGAAGACCTGGCAGTCGGTCTGCGTCTGGGTGTTGGGACCCTGCCCCGAGATCTGGGCGATGTAGTTGTCGAGACTCACGTGCCCGATGCCGTAGTAGTTGGTGAGCAGGTTGCCCTGGGCTCGCAGGGTCTTGCTGAGGTAGGTCGCCGGCGACGTCGGCCCCCAGGTCTGAGTGAAGCCCTTGTTCTCAAGGTTGATCACCCAGACGTGGCCGATGCTCGGAAGCGAGGTGCCGGTGGCGCCCGCGCTGGATGATCCGAGATCGAACACGGAGAGCAGGGCTGCGACCACGCCCACTGCCGCCAGCATCGCTAGGCGGATGGGCCCCTCGTGCGTCTTCGCCGTCATCGAGTGTCCTTTGCGTCAGCGGAGCCCGTCGTAGCGGGCTCACAGAATCAGAACATGTTCTACTCGCTGGTCACCATAAACTAGTTGGCCGTGATGGGCACTACCTCCGACGCCAACATTCGAAGGCGCGCCCATGAAGATCGTGTGGATACCTGGATCCAGCCGCACCTCGCGCGACGGCTGCGGGGCGAGAAGCATCCGGTGCACGACTTCCTCTTCACCTACTACGCCTACCGGCCGGCGCAGTTGAGGACCTGGCACCCCGGCCTTCTGGAGGTTGAGGAGCACGAAGCGCGTCACGAAACCCTCTTGCAAGACCGCCTCCCCCTGATCCGCCAACTCCGCAACCTGATGGCCGCCACGGCCTCGCGCCCTCCGAACCTCGGCTGCTTCGGCCTCCACGAGTGGGCGATGGTCTACAAGGAACCGCTCGACCCCGAGGGCCATCGCCACGACTGGCCACTGCGACTGGGGCAGCAGGCGACCGACAAGGTTGTCGACACCCACAACATCGGGTGCTCCCACTTCGACGCGTTCCGCTTCTTCACCCCGTCCGCGATCCCGCTCAACGCGCTGCGGCCGGGTCGGGACGATCGCGAGGCCTTCGAGCAGCCCGGCTGCCTCCACGGCGGGATGGATCTGTACAAGCATGCGTTCCGGCTCGCCCCGCTCATTCCGTCGGAGCTGGTGGCCGACGCCTTCGAGCTGGCCTGGGACATCCGCATCCTCGACATGCGGGCCGCGCCCTACGACTTCACCGGAGTCACCCTCGATCCGACGGGCGAGCCCTGGACGCCGGTGAGGATCGAAACCGCGGAGGGGAAACGGCACTACGTCGAGCAGCAGCGGCGGTTCGCGGAGCGCGGCCACCTGGTGCGCACCGAGCTGATCACATGGTGCAATCGGCTCTTGGCTAGCGCTTCAACATCTGGGTAAATTCTGGCTGCGCGGGGACCATTGCCCGATTAGCCGCCCAACACCCTCAAGGACTCTGTGATGACGACCCAGTGGGGCGCCGGTCCTGTCGCGCCCAAGCGATTCTTCCTGGGCGTTGTGGTTCCCCTTCTCTACATCGCGGCCATGACCATCACCGTGATGATCGCGAGCAGTGGCCACGGCAAGCACGCCGCTCTCGCATCGTCCGAGTCGATTCGGCTTGAGGCCGTTCGAGACACGCCGATCGCCAAGCCGCGCACGAGACACACGCAGGTTCACCGACTGGTGACCAAGCGGCTCGCACCGAGGCCACACCGACCCAAGGCCGTCTCGACTCCAACTCCCACTCCGCAGTACGTCGCGCCAGTGGTGTCGCGTTCGGCTTCCCGGCCGATCCTGGAAGAGCAGCCACCCGTGTCCCTCGTCATCCGCGTGGCGTCCGTGACCACGCCGGCGACCATGCAGGCGGCCATCAACGAGTGCAACGGTCCCGTCGAGATCGTCTGGGGGTTCGTCCCCACCGAGATCGCCGAGCACGACTACTGCGGCGGGGCTGCCTTCAGCTCCCTGTTCGCCGGCCAGCGCGTCCAGGTCGTGGGCGGCAGCATGGCCGGCACCTATGTCGTCAACGATCAGCGGCGCTTCGCGGCGGCGGGTTCGTCAGCGGATCAACTCAGTGGCATCGGCGACCTGGCGTTGCAGACGTGCGTGTCAGACGGCGTGGTTCTGATCGGACTCGATCGCGTCGGGTGAGTCGTCACCAGAGTGACGGCTTGCGCTCCCGCCAGGGGACCGCGAACTCGATCTGCGCGGCCAGCGAGAGCAGCAGCGCGTCCTCGCCGGGGGCAGCGGCCAGCATCACGCCGACCGGCAGTCCCCCGGGCGTCCAGTGGAGCGGGAGGGAGATGGCGGGGCTTCCGGTGACGTTCCACATCGACGTCCAGGGGGTGAAGCGCTTCTGTGCCTCGAAGTCGGCCAGCGGATCCTCGTCGTTTCGTAAGGCGCCGACGGGTAGCGGGGGCTCAGCGAGCGTGGGCGTCAGAATCGCGTCGTAGGGCCCGAGCGCCTGGAGCGTCCGAGCGGCGATCCGGCGCAGCTCACCGAGGGCCAGCCCGAAGGCGGGCCCGCCGATCGCCTCGCCACGCTCCCCCAGCCAGCGCGTGAGCGGCCTGAGTTGCCCCCGCTGCTCGTCATTCAGACCGACCGTCGAGAGCCCGGTCAGGACAGCCCAACACGTCTCGAACGTCGGCACTGCGTCCCTCGGCATCGGCGGTTCGATGTCCACGAGCTCGTGGCCGAGGTCATCGAGTAGCTGGCTCGCGGCTTCCCAGGCTGCGAGCGACTCGGGATGGATCGGCGTCTCGGCGATGACCGGCTTCGCGAAGCGTGCGATGCGCAGTGGCTTGGGCGCGAACCTGGTCGCGTTCAGGAAGGTGTCGTCGGGGGCCGGAGCCCACGACGGGTCTCCGACGGCACGCCCGGCCATCACGTCGAGGAAGGCCGCGGCGTCGGCCACCGTTCGCGCGAGTGGTCCGACGCACGCGAGGCCGGTGATGTCGCCGTACATCGGGGCACCGGAGACGCGGCCTCGAGTCGGCTTGAACCCGACAATCCCGCAACAGCTCGCAGGGATCCGGATGGAACCGCCTCCGTCGGAGCCCTGCGCCACTGGAACCAGTCCCGCTGACACTGCTGCGGCCGCACCCCCACTCGATCCACCGGCCATACGTGTCAGGTCCCACGGCGTCACGGCCGGCGGTTGTCCCTCGGGCTCGGTGTAACAGGGAGACCCGAACTCCGGCGTGCTCGTCTTGCCGATCCACGGCATCCCAGCGGCCTCGATACGCAGCACGACCTCATCGCTGAAGTCGGGCACGAACTCGGCCAGCAGCGCGGCGCCGTAGGACGTGCGCACGCCCGCGGTGTTGTTCAGGTCCTTGATCGCCGTCGGTACACCGGCGAGCGGGCCGTCGCCGGCGGTCGAGGACGCGAGCGCCCGATCGCGGGTCAGCGTCACGAACGCACCCAGCGACGGGTTCAGCCGCTCCGCCCGATCGACGTAATGGTCGATGAGCTCGGCGGACGAGAACTCGCCGGCCTTGATCGCGGCGCCTTGCTCCAGGGCAGTCAGATCGTGAAGATCGGCCATGCCCCGACGCTACTCAGGTGGTGCGGCGGCGCAGCGTCAGGGCGCCGAGCGCCAGCCCTCCGACCGCGTACGCGACGACGATGAGGAGATCCCCCGCGGTCCCGGAGGTGTCGTTGACCACCGCCTTCATCGCGTCGGTCGCATACGAGAGCGGCAAGATGTCGGAGATCTGACGCAGGACGTTGGGGAGCTCAGCCCGCGGGCGGAATAAGCCGCAGAGCAGGATCTGCGGAATCACGACCACCGGCATGAACTGCACCGCCTGGAACTCGGTCCTCGCGAACGCCGAGACCAGAAGCCCGAGCGCTGTGCCCAGAACCGCGTCCGCGATGGCGACCACGCCCAGCATGACCACCGGACCCGACACAGTGAGGCTGAGCGGACCGACGCACAGGAGTACGGCCAGAACCGACTGACCGATGGCGGCCGCGCCGAAAGCGATCGCATAGCCGCCGAGGAAGTCGCCTCGTCCCATCGGCATCGCGAGCAGTCGCTCCAACGTCCCCGACGTGCGCTCGCGCAACGTCGTCACCGAGGTGACCAGGAACATCACGATGAACGGGATCAACGCCAGGAGCGGCGGCGCGAGGGACTGGAAGCCGATGCTCGACCCGCCGGGGAACATCCACCACAGCAGGCTCAAGATCGCACACGGCAGCGCGAGCAGCATCACCAGCGTGCGTGGGTCGCGTCGCAGCTGCAGCAGCACGCGCTCGGCTACCGCGAGGGTCGTCCGCAACCTCATCGCTCCCCCTCGACCAAGGCGAGGAACGCGCCCTCGATATTCGTGGCGCCCGTCGAGCGGACGATCTCGTCCGGCGGTCCTTCCGCGAGGAACCGGCCGTCGCGCATGAGCAACAGTCGGTCGCAGCGTTCGGCCTCGTCCATCACATGGCTCGACACGATGACCGCGGCGCCCGCATCGGCCAAGTCGTGGAACACCGACCACAAGGCCCTACGTAGCACCGGATCCAGGCCCACGGTCGGCTCATCGAGGACGAGCAAGGTCGGTTGGCCCAGTAACGCGACCGCCAAGCTGACGCGTGAGCGCTCGCCACCACTGAGGCCTGCAACCACACGGTCCGCGTGCGTCTGCAGATCCACCGTCTCCATGACCCGGTCCACCTCTGTGGAACCCAACCCCAGAACCCTGGCGAAGAAGCGAAGGTTCTCGCGGACGCTGAGGTCCGCATAGATGCTGGGCGCCTGGGTGACGTAGCCGATGTCGTGTCGCAGGGACGCGGCTCCTGCGGGCCGCCCGAGCACGTCGATCACGCCGGTGACACCGGCCTGAATCCCGACGATCGTGCGCATCAGTGTGGTCTTGCCGCATCCCGAGGGTCCGAGCAGACCCACGACCTCGCCTGGAGCGACTTGGAAGCTGAGATCGTGGAGCACACGCGCGCGCCCGCGATCCACCGAGAGTCCTCGGGCCTGCACCGCAGTGGAACTCACCGACGCCTCCCTCCTCAGGGGCGTCGGGTGGCGGCCCCTACGAATGATGCTTGCGCAATCCGAACGTCAGCGCATCAACCAACGCGCGCCAGGACGCCTCGATGACGTTGTGTCCGACGCCGACCGTCACCCACGATGACGAGCCATCGCTGGTCTCGATCAGCACGCGCGTGATGGCGTCGGTGCCGTGACCCTGGTCGACGATCCGAACCTTGTAGTCGATGAGCTCGAACTTCACGACCTCGGGGTACAGCTGGCCGATCGCAGAGCGAAGAGCGGCGTCCAGCGCGTTGACCGGACCGTTGCCCTCGGCGGTCACGACCGCCCGGTCTCCCCCCGCGAGCAGCTTGACGGTCGCCTCGGACACGGCCTCGTCAGCCGGAGTCGTCTCGGTGATCACGCGCCACGACTCGACCTCGAAGTACGACGGGCGAGCTCCCTCGACCTCCTCGAGCAGCAGCAGCTCGAAGGACGCGTCCGCGGCCTCGAAGGTGAAGCCCTTCGCCTCCATCGCCTTGACCTTGTCGGTGATGCGGCCGATGACCTCGGGCGCCAGATCGAAGCCGAGCTCCTTGCCCTTGAGCTCGATCGACGCGCGACCGGCCATGTCGCTGACCAGCAGTCGCATGTCATTGCCGACGCCGGCCGGATCCATGTGCTGGTAGAGGTTCGGGTCGACCTTGATCGCACTGGCGTGCAGCCCGGCCTTGTGGGCGAACGCGGAGACGCCGACGTAGGGCTGGCGCGCCGAGGGCGGCACGTTGGTGACCTCCGCGACGGCATGCGCGACCCGGGTCGCTTCGCGAAGCAGGCCCTGGGGCA
>JBQCDC010000008.1:0-12491 GCA_051961575.1 Marmoricola sp. | reverse complement strand
CAGGGCCGGAAGCAGCGTGATCATGGAGAGCAGGCCGACCGCGATGCCGATCGCACACACCGGGCCGAGCCCTGCAGTCGAGTTCATCTCGGCCAGCGTCAGGCAGAGCATCCCGACGATGACCGTCAGACCGCTCGCGATGATCGCAGGCGCTGCGCGGTGAAGGGCGAAGGCCATCGCCTCGTGACGATCCTCGTGATTGCGCAGTTCCTCTCGATATCGCGCGACCAGGAGAAGCGCATAGTCGGTACTCGCTCCGAGGACGAGGATGGTGAGGATCGCTTGACTCTGCCCGTTGACGGTGAGGCCGGCGTGCTTGGCGAGCACGTAGACCAAACCCATCGACGATGCGAGTGCGACCACCGCCGAAAGGATCGGAAGTATCCACAGCACGGGGCTGCGATAGGTCACCAGCAGGATGAGGATCACCACGATCAGCGTGATGCCCATCAGCGATCCGTCGAGTCCCTTGAAGGACTCAGCCGAGTCATTGGCCTGACCGCCCGGGCCGGCCAGGTGAACGGTCGCTCCCGGTAGCTGGGCGATCTGCTTCATCTTCTTGGCAACGGGCGGAATGTCGTTCCAGCCGTTCTTGCCGAAGTTCAACGTGACCTTGGCGACCGCAACCTGCCCATCGGGCGAGTAGGTGATCTGAGCCTGGGGCGGGATCGCGGCCCCGTTCGGCAACCGGGCCGGCTGGGCTCCCTTGAGCTGGTCGAACTGCGCGACCTGCGTGGCGATCGTGGCCTTGTCGGCCGCGGTGATGCCCGACGGCTTGTAGTAGACGACGTTGGTCGGAATGTCGTTGCTGCTCTGGAAGGCGTCGAGCTTGTTGAGGGCCTTGGTGGACTCGGCACTCGACGGGAGCCAGGAGGAGGCCTGGTTGTTCTGGACCGAACTCAGCTTGCCGGCTCCGTAGCCTCCGATCAGGAGGGCGACGATCCAGAAGGCGAGCACGAACCACTTCGTGACTGGGCTGGTGAGTTTCCCCGCTATCTGACGATGCATGTCATAAGTGGAGCACTGGATACCGACAGATTTCCATCAGGTATTTCCCTGATCTGGCCCCTGAGGGCAAGTCGTGACATCTGTCATGCTGCGAGACATGCCGGATGCAACCGAGCTCGGGCCCGTCGCCCGCCACCTTTATCAGCTGACGGAACCGATCCATGCCGTCGTCTACTTCTCGCCCGAGCCGATCGCGGCCATGAAGGCCGCCGGTTATCGCGGCTACTGGATGGGCTACTTCGCGCAGCGCTCCGCCCCGCTCGGTGAGGTATCTCCCGAGCTGGTGCACTCGATCTTCTACAACTTCAGTTGGGAGCGCGTGACCGGAGCGCTTCCGGACGCGTGGACCTTCGCGCCGCCCGAGATCGCGTTGCAGTCGCGGCGGGAGAGCACGGCGGTAACGCTTCGGCGCCTGTTCGGCGACCTGACTGAGGCGCCCGCCTTCGGGGAGGCCGTCGAACTGCTCGAGAAGGCCGCATTCGCCGCATCTCTCGAGGGCCACCCGCTGTACGCGGCGAACCGAGCCCTGGAGGTGCCGACCGATCCGGTCGAGCGGTTGTGGCACGCGACGACGTTGCTGCGTGAGCACCGCGGCGACGGGCACATCGCTGCCCTGATGACGGCGGGGATCACCGGTCGCCAGTCACATGTCTTGCATGCCTTGACCACCGGGAACCCTCGCGACGTGTACCAACTCGCTCGCGATCTCGGCGATGACGAATGGTCGGCCCTGGCCGGTGAGCTGCAGGTTCGAGGAGTCGTGGACGAGGACGGCCAGGTCACGCCTGAAGGTCGCGACTTGAAGGCGGGCATCGAGGACATGACGGACGAGCTGGCGGCGGCTTCCTATGCGGTCCTGACGGAAAAGGAGCAGCGCGCCCTCGCGGACGCACTGCTCCCTCTCGTGCTGACGGTGGTGCACTCGGGCGAAATCCCCATCAATTCCCCGATGGGACTCAACCTCGCCGAGATCGGCTAAAGACCGAGGAACCGCCCGATGATCTCCTTCTGGATCTCGGTGGTGCCGCCGTAGATCGTCGAGATCCGGCTGTCCAGGTAGGCCTTCGCGATCGGGTACTCCAGCATGTAGCCATACCCGCCGTGCAGCTGCACGCCCTGGTTGACGAACTTGTTCTGCAGCTCGGTGGCCCACCACTTGATCATCGAGGCGCCGACCGCGTCGAGCTTGCCCTCGAGGTGCTTGCTCAAGCAGTCGTTGAGGAAGGCGCGAGCGACGGCGGCCTCCGTGGCCATCTCCGCGAGTAGGAACCGCGTGTTCTGGAACTTGCTGATCGGCTTGCCGAACGCCTCGCGCGTCTTCGCGTAGTCCATGCAGAGCTGCAGGATGAACTCGCACGCAGCGACGGCCTGAGCGCCGATGATCAGCCGCTCCTGCGACAGGTTCATCATGAGGTAGATGAAGCCCTCGCCCTCCTGGCCGAGCAGGTTCTCCTTGGGCACGATCACGTCGGTGAACGAGAGCTCGGAGGTGTCCTGCGCGTGCAGACCGACCTTCTCCAGGTTGCGGCCGCGCTCGAAGCCCTCCATGCCGCGCTCGACGACCAGCAGGCTGATGCCCTTGTGCCCGGCGTCGGGATCAGTGCGCGCGACGACGATGACCAGGTCGGCGTTGATGCCGTTGCTGATGAACGTCTTCGAGCCGTTCAGCACGTAGTGGTCGCCCTTGTCGATGGCCGTCGTGCGGACGCCCTGCAGGTCCGACCCGGCACCCGGCTCGGTCATCGCGATGGCGGTGATGGTCTCACCGGTCACCGTGCCGGGGAGCCAGCGCTTCTTCTGCTCCTCGTTCGCCAGCGAGCTCAAGTACGGAACGATGATGTCGGTGTGCACGGAGAAGCCCGGGCCGCTGCAGCCTGAGCGAGCCTGCTCCTCGGACAGCACGACGTTGTAGCGGAAGTCGTTGACGCCGGCGCCGCCGTACTCCTCGTCGACGTCGAAGCACAGCAGACCTGCCTCGCCCGCCTTGAGCCAGAGGTCGCGAGGAACGATGCCGTCCTTCTCCCACTGGTCGTGGAAGGGGATGACCTCGCGCTCGAAGAAGGTGCGTACTGTGGCGCGGAAGTCCTCGTGTTCTTGCGTGTAGATGTCAGGCATAGGGGGTCTCCTGGATTTGTCTGGGATACAGCACGCTGGGTGGGCGCGGTGCGCTAAGACTAATCGTGCCAGTAAAACTGTTACAGTTCGACTGACAGCATGCCACGCCAACGATCAGATGTGTGAGGGGAGCCATCGTGACTGCGGAAATCTCGGAGACCACGGACGACGACCTTGCGGGCCTGATGACCGTTGACGAGCTCGCCGCGGTGACGGGCATGACCGTGCGGACGACTCGCTACTACGCCGGGCTCGGCCTCCTGCCACCTCCCGAGCGCCGAGGTCGCGTCGCCTATTACGGCCCGATCCACCAGGCCCGGCTTGACTTCATCCGATCCCTGCAGGACCACGGCTTCACGCTCGCGGCGATCGAGAAGTACCTGGCGCGCGTCCCCCTGGATGCGACCGCCGAGGACCTCTCGATCCAGCGCGCGATGCTGATGCCCTGGACGGCCGACCGCCGTGAGGTGATCGACCGCGCCGCCCTCGACGAGCGTGCCGAGCGGCCGCTGACCGACGAGGAGGTCGACGTCCTCGTGCGGGTCCAGGCTCTGCGCGAACGCGACGGCGGCTACGAGGTGCTGCCACCCTTCGCCACTGCGGTGCGCATGATCACGTTGGGTCTTCCGCAGGAGGCTTATCTGTCGGCGGCCGAATCGATCGGGCGTCACATGGACGAGCTGGTCGACGAGCTCACCCAGACACTGCGCACGCACGTCCTGACTCCGGTGCGTCACGCCAAGCTGAGCGAGGACGAGGCCGCCGAGTTCGAGGAGCGTTTCTCCCAGCTACGACAGCTCACGCTGGAGGCCGTTGTCGCCGGCTTCCAGCGCGCTGCCAATCAGGTGATCAGTCGGGCAGTGTCCCCGGGCGCCTGACCCGCCGGCGGTTCGAGGCCAGCGTCGCGAGCAGGCCGACGAGCCCGACTCCGACGAGAAGTGTCGGCCACAGGTAGCGGGCGCCGCTCCACGCGATGGTGCCCGTGTCGAGGCTGGTCGCCATGGCGACGAAGCCGAGGAAGAAGAGCCCCATCACCAGATGGGCGATCTTGACCGGCCGCGGGGGCAGCGGCGCATCGGTCGGCGGCTCAGGAAAAGGGATCTGCTGGGTCACGTCGTTGTCGCTCATCGTGCGTCCTTAGTTGCTGGGAACTGCGTAGTTGGTCTCGACCTTGATCTGGCCGACGCGGCCGTCGAGGACGAGGTGGAGCGGCGCGCCGGTTCCGGAGCCGATCATCTGATTGATCGACGGCTCGAGGCCGCTCTGCTCGTTACCGGGGACCTGGACGTCGCCGGCGACATCCAGCTTCGCGTTCACGTCGGCGCGAACGCCCGGAGGCAAGGTCACGTCGATCTGCCCGGCGGTCATGTGCACGCGGATGGTGCGGCCTGCGAGGGCGCTCGGGTCGGTGACCTGACTGAGGTCGAGGTTGGCCTGCCCGGTGCCGATCGAGTAGCTGCTCGCGACTGCCGAGACCGAGGTCGGCGTGAAGTTGAGGTCGTTGTGATGCCAGCCGCTCGAACCGAGGACCGTGGTAGCGACGACCGGCGGAAGCAGCAGGATGCCGAGCGGGATCAAGCCTCCCGGTCGCCCTACGAAGGCGCCGACCACCAGCGCGGTGCCGACGATCGCCAGGGCCGTGCCCGGCCACCACAGCGGCGCCAGCGGGTTGTCGACCGCGACCATCCCCAGGATTCCGAAGGCGACGATGATCGCCGCGATCGTGGGCCAGAAGAGGATCAGCCCGGTACGACGGGGTTTGCGAGGTGCGGGGGAGAACGGCGGGGCCGTCGGTGGCGCCGGCGGGGCGGACTCGCCGGAGGGAGTCTCGCGTGCATTGGTCGGGTTGAGCGGAGTGCTTGGTTGTGCTCGGTAGTTGCTCGGCCGCAGATAGGCCAGCGCGATGGCGACCACCGCGACCACGGCGGCGAGCGGCCAGGCGAAGTGGCCTCCGAAGCCATCGAAGCCGCCGACGAAGGACCCGATCACGCCGAGTGCGGCGACGCCGCCGAAGATCAGCAGGACCGGACGGCGGGTGGCTGCGTTGAGGTCGATGATCGCCCGTCCGGTGCGGTCGGACGGCACGAAGAGCCAGAGCGCCGCGTAGAGAAGGATGCCGATCCCGCTGAAGACGCACAGTGCCGCCAGTAGCACCCGGACGACGATCGGGTCGATCCCGAAGTGCCGTCCGAGGCCGCCGGCAACACCCGCGATGTAGCGGTCGCTGCTGCTCAGCTGGAGCTGGTCGATGTCGTGGAGGCGGTCCCGGTTGAAGGACGGGCCTGGATCCTGGGCTGACTCGCCAGAGGGAGTGGGGTGATCGTCAGTCGTGCTCATGACATCGATCCTGGTTTCTCGCAGGCGTCGCACACCATCGGGGAACGCCCTGATTTGTTGCGATGCACGGTCTCAGGGTTGCTGAGGGCTGCCACGATAGGCCCGATGAGTTCACCACAGGTCACTGCTCCGCCCCCGAGGCGCGCCTACCGCATTCCCGCGGATGGGCTGCTCGTCGGCGTCGCCGCGGGCCTTGCGGAGCATCTGCGCGTCTCGGCACGCTGGGTCCGCCTCGCGTTCCTGGTTCTGGCGTTGTTCAACGGCTTCGGAATCGTGCTCTACGGCGGCCTCTGGATGCTGCTCCCGGTGAAGCCCGAGGTTGACGAGGCTCCGGGGCTGGCCGCCGCACGTCGTCAGGGTCGCCGCGTGAAGTCCCTGCAGCAGTTGGTGGATCGAGGCCCGATGGTGGCCGTCGGCGCCATCGTGATGGGTCTGCTCGTCTTCGTTGCGCTGTTGACCGGCCACGGACTGACCACGCTGCCCGGATTGATCGCCCTGGCCGGTGTCGGCCTGCTGTGGTGGCAGCTCGAGGACTCGCGCACCGAGACCGAGCAGCCCTCGTTCCGAGCGGCGCTGTCCTCGGCTCGCGTGATCGGCGGCATCTCGCTGCTCGTCCTCGCGATCACCTCCTTCGTGGTGGTCGAGGTCGGCTTCTCGTCGTGGACGTCGGTTCTGACCGTCAGCCTCGCCGCACTGCTGGGACTCGGCGCTCTGGCGCTCATTGTGGGCCCGTGGCTGCGCCGGCTGAGCAACGACCTGAGCGACGAGCGCGCCGAACGTGCGCGCGCCGACGAACGTGCGGACGTCGCCGCGCACCTGCACGATTCGGTGCTGCAGACGCTGGCGTTGATCCAGAAGTCCGCCGGCGACCCTCAGACCGTCACACGACTCGCTCGTGCGCAGGAGCGGGACCTGCGTACGTGGCTCTTCAGCCAACCCACGCCCGACGAGGGCAGTGTCGTCGCGGCCCTGCGGGCGGTGTGTGCCGAGGTCGAGGACAGCATCGGGGTGCCGGTCGAGGTCGTCACGGTCGGGGACTGTCCGACGGGCGACCAGGTGCGAGCCCTCGTGCAGGCGGCGCGCGAGGCGATCTTCAACGCGGCCCGACACAGCGGCGCCGGTCGGGTGGACGTCTACGCCGAGGCCGGCGACACCCAGGTCGAGGTCTTCGTGCGCGATCGTGGCCGAGGCTTCGATCCGTCCGCCGTGGCCGATGACCGACACGGCGTCCGCGATTCGATCGTGGCGCGCATGCAGCGTCATGGCGGGTCGGCGCAGGTCACCAGCGAGCCGGGGGCCGGCACCGAAGTTCGGCTGACGATGCCTTTGGAGACGAAGCAGAACGGAGAGACTGCATGACGACCGTGCTGATCGTGGACGACCATGCGATGTTCCGAGCCGGAGTTCGTGCCGAGATCGGAGGCGGGGTCGCCGTGGTCGCCGAGGCTGGCGACGTGGACGAGGCCGTCGCCGCGATCGCCGCGCACCAGCCCGAGGTCGTTCTCCTCGATGTGCACCTGCCCGGCGGCGGTGGCACGGAGGTGATGCGGCGGGCCAGCGCGCCGAACACGCGCTACCTGGCGCTGAGCGTCTCGGATGCGGCCGAGGACGTGATCGGCACGATCCGCGCCGGTGCGCGCGGCTACGTCACCAAGACCATCACGGGTCCCGAGCTCATCGACGCGATCGGTCGCGTGGCCTCCGGCGATGCTGTGTTCTCGCCGCGACTGGCGGGGTTCGTGCTCGACGCGTTCGCCGGCAACCTCGATGCCGGCGTGGTCGCCTCCGTCGATCCGGAACTCGACCTCCTGACCGAGCGCGAGCGCGAGGTCATGCGGCTGATCGCGCGTGGATACTCCTACCGCGAGGTCGCCGGAGAGCTCTTCATCTCGGTGAAGACCGTCGAGACCCACATGGGTTCGGTGCTGCGCAAGCTCCAGCTGAGCTCACGCCATGAGCTCGCCCGGTGGGCTAGCGATCGCGGTATGTCCTGAGTGGTTGGGTGTGGGGGGCAGCAGGCTCGCCCAGGCCGGGCGCCATGCGATGTCTCGACGATCCATCTCGGCGCTGAGCTCCTCGAGGCTCGGTGCCTGTGACGCCCAGAGCGGGCGGCTGTCGAAGGCGCGATCGAGGTGCGCCTGCACCCCGTTGAAACGGACGCGTGCGAACAGCCAGCTACCGCCGGCTGGCGTGGTCTCGTCCACGTACAGCTGCTCGAGCACGTTGGTGAGCGCGCGCAGCGACTCAGTGGCGAGCCTGGGCACGAAGTCGTTCATGCGGATCAGGCCGGCGCGGCTTACGCGGACCGCATAGGAGAAGCCCGCGGGTGGCTTCGCCACCGTCGTCCAGCGCACCAGCGGCACGGGTCGTTGGGGGAGTAGGCGATCGCGCTCCCGCGTGCGGCGCATCTGCGCCTCGATCTCGAGCGCGAGCAGGTGGCGCACCGTCCCCTGGATCGGGGGCGCCTCCCCGGCCGCGGCCTTGAGAACGCTGTGAGCGAGAACGACATCGACAGCACCGAGCGCGGCGAGCCTCTCGTCGTCGAGGGAGCCGCCTCGCGCCTCCGCGATCAGGTCCCGATCGAGGTCCGGGTCGAGCAGCGGCGCCAAGGCACTCGTCAGATCCTGATCCGTGCTGGCCGACTCCCACCCATCGCGCGCATGCCAGAGCAGGAAGGTCGCACCGGCCCTCTCCAGCGAGTCATGGACGGCGTCGGAGGTCGCCCATCCGGGGATGCCGGCCCACTCGCCGGTCGCCTGCGCGTCCCCGGTCTTGCCCCACAGCACCATGCGTCCGTTGTAGAGCCGCTGCATCGAGAGTTGGATCGAACCGTCGGTGTAGGTCAGCACCTGGTTGTCGGAATCGTGGCTGAACCTGTCGTCACCGAGGCGGCTGATGCCCAGGGCGGCGAGGATGGCGAACCGCCACCACAACTCGTCTGCCTCGGGGAGGGCATCAACGTCCACGTGGCCATTGTCGGCTACCCGCACAGGATTGCCCTTGATTGAGCATGCCTATTTATGCAACTGCTCAAGATGTCCGAAGTCGGAGGCCTCGAGACGTCGCCACGAATCCGGCGGCCTCGAGGGCGCGGCGCAGCGGCTCGCTGTCGGCTCCGAGAACGCTGGCTCCATCGGCCTTCTCGACGGTGAGCCGGCCGAGAGCGCCTCGCCGAACGGCTGTTCCGAGGGCCT
This sequence comes from Marmoricola sp., assembly GCA_051961575.1. Lineage (GTDB taxonomy): Bacteria > Actinomycetota > Actinomycetes > Propionibacteriales > Nocardioidaceae > Marmoricola. The sequence goes on along the minus strand of JBQCDC010000008.1, from coordinate 3,837 downwards.
CCACGGCGGGCGCTAGAGACGCGTCGTCTGCGAACGTGAGCAGCGAGCGGCCGCCCCGCTCGACGTACAGCGCGAGCGCACCGTTGACGAGGACGACCAGCGCTCCGGCCTTGCGACCCGGACGGTGCCCGGCCTCGCGGTCGGGCCAGGGGAGCGCGGCGCCGTAGGGATTGGCGGGATCGGTGGCGGCCAGAGCGATCGCCTCGGGCTGGGCGGTCTCATCGACAGCGCTGAACGTGCGCAGGCGGTCGATCGCGCCGGCCGTGCCGAACTGTGCCGCTCCCAGCCCTTCGACGAAGTAGCCGCGCCGACACCGCCCGGCTTCCTCGAAGGCGCTCAGAACCTTGTAGGTAGGAGCGAATCCGCTGGTGGCCCGCTCGCTGAGCACAGCTCCTCGGGTGACCACACCGTGGCGCTCCAGCAGGATCTCCGCGGTGGCGTGGGCGGCTCGGGTGGCGTCGTCGAGCGGTTCGGGGAGCACGAACCAACGGCCCGCCGTTTCCGGAGGTCCGGTGCGCACGCTGAGAGGTCCGCGCCCGGGTCGGCCCATACGCGCGCGCGGAGCGGATTGCCGAACCTTGTGCGTGCCGCCTCCGATGTAGGCCCGCAGCGGCGTCCAGGTGTCGTTGCCGATGCGACCGGCCCACACCAAGCGCCAGAGCGCGGCACTGAGAACGCTTGAATCCTGCTGGCCGAGCGCATCGCTCAACTGGCGGAAGAAGAACCCACCACCGCTGTCGAGCAGCTTCAGGATCTGATCCTCCTGCTCGTCGGGCTCGAACTCGACCGGCGCTCCGATCAACGGCCCGTCCGCGGGGTGGAGCGAGACCCAGCCATCCGTGCCGGAGATGCCGCCCTCGCCGCGCCACAGCACCTCCCCGCTGGCGGTCAGCTCATCGAGCATGGCCGGGGCGTAGTCGCGCACGCGGGACGGAAGGACGAGGGACTCCCACGCACTCGCGGGGATGGCGGCGCCCGCCAGCTGCTCGACGACCGCCAACACACCGTCGACGCCGCGGAGCCGCCCGCCGAGGTTCTGCCACGAGGGCAGGAAGCGCGCCAGGGTGGTGGGTTCGACGGGCTCGACCTCGTTGCGCAACCGCGCCAGCGAGCGGCGACGGAGTCGGCGGAGCACACCGGACTCGCACCACTCCGACCCACTGCCCGCTGGTCGGAACTCGCCCTCGACGACGCGTCCGTTCGCGCTGAGCTTGACCAGCGCATGGCGCACGATCGCAACACCCAGTCCGAACCGCTCGGCGACCTCGGCGGTAGTGAAGGGACCGTGCGTGCGGGCATACCGCAACACCAGGTCGCCGATGGGATCCTCGACGGGCTCGGTGAACGCCGACGCGGTGCCCGGGGGCACCGGAACGCCGAGACCGTCGCGGAGTCGAGCGATGTCCTCGACCGCAGCCCACCGCGGCGCGCCCGCGACGCGAACCTCAACGATCCGCTTGGCGTCCTTCAGCTGGTCGAGTGCCGCCGAAGGCGGTGTATCGAGACCCTGCGACCTCGCCCCAACCTCGTCCGCACTCAGCGGGCCAATAGTCCTGATCAGGTCCGCGATCCCCTCGATACCGCGCACCCGTCGATCCGGAGCCAGGTGCTGCAACTCGGCCTCGACCTCGGCTACCGCCTCAGGGTCGAGAAGCTCGCGTAGTTCGGCGCGACCCAGGAGCTCCGCCAGCAGGCTCTGATCCAAGGTGAGTGCCGCTGCCCGGCGTTCCGCCAGCGGGGAGTCGCCCTCATAGATGAACGCCGCCACATAACCGAAGAGCATCGACTGCGCGAAGGGCGACGGCCGTTCGGTGGTGACCTCGGAAACGGTGATGGAGCGTGCGGCCACCCGTCTCTGGATGTCGAGTAACGCGGGCACGTCGTAGACATCCTGGAGGACCTCGCGGATGGTCTCGAGCACGATCGGGAAGCTCGGGTAGCGCGCGGCGACCTCGAGGAGCTGCGCGCTGCGCTGCCGCTGCTGCCACAGCGGGGACCGACGGCCGGGGTCACGGCGGGGAAGCAGGAGGGCGCGGGCGGCGCACTCGCGGAATCGGGCCGCGAACAACGCCGATCCGCCGACCTCGCGGGTGACCAGGTCCTCGATCTCGTCGGGCTCGAAGGCGATCAGCTCAGCGCCGGGCGGGTCCTGGTCGGTCTCGGGGATGCGAAGGACCAGCCCGTCATCGCTGGCGAGCGCTTGGGCCTCGACGCCGTAGCGCTCGCGTAGTCGCGCGTTCACGATCAGCGCCCAAGGCGCATGAACGCCAAGCCCGTAAGGCGAGTGGACGATCAGACGCCAGTCGCCGAGCTCGTCGTGGAATCGCTCGATGAGCAGCTGGCGATCATTCGGCACCACCCGCGTGGCCTCGCGTTGATCCTCGATGAGCTGGACGAGGTTGTCGGCCGCCCAAGGGTCGAGTCCGGCCTCGGTGGCTCTGGCCAGCGCCTTCTCGCGCGAGACGGTGGCCAGCTCTCGGCTGAACCCGCCGATGGCCTCGCCCAGCTCGGCCGGTCGGCCCAAGGTGTCGCCGTGCCAGAACGGCATCCGGCCAGGCTGCCCGGGCGCGGGCGAGACCAGCACGCGGTCGTGGGTGATGTCCTCGATGCGCCACGTGGAGGTGCCGAGTGTGAAGAGATCGCCGACCCGCGACTCGTAGACCATCTCCTCGTCGAGCTCGCCGACGCGTGCACCTTGGCTGGAGCCAACGAGGAAGACGCCGAAAAGCCCTCGATCCGGGATGGTGCCGCCGCTGGTGACAGCAAGGCGCTGGGCACCGGGCCTCGCCGTGATCACTCCGTTGACCCGGTCCCACACGATGCGCGGTCGAAGCTCGGCGAAGTCCTCGCTCGGGTAGCGCCCGGCCAGTAGATCGAGTGTCGCCTCGTAGGCGCTGCGCGGCAGCGTGAGGTACGGCGCGGCACGCCGGACGAGGTCGAACAACGCGTCGACATCCCACGAGTCCAGGGCCGCGGCGGCCACGACGTGCTGTGCGAGGACGTCCAGCGGATTGGTCGGGATGCGCAGCGACTCGATCGAGCCGGTGCGCATCCGCTCGACCGCGACAGCCGTCGGCGCCAGGTCGCCGCGGTGCTTGGGGAACAGCACCCCGCGCGACACCTCGCCGACCTGGTGGCCGGCGCGTCCGACGCGCTGCAGCGCGGAGGCGACGCTGGGCGGGCTCTCGATCTGGACCACGAGGTCGACCGCACCCATGTCGATACCGAGCTCCAGGCTGCTGGTGGCCACCACGCAAGGCAGGCGGCCGCGCTTCAGGTCGTCCTCGATGACCGCGCGCTGCTCCTTCGAGACGGATCCGTGGTGGGCGCGGGCGAGGTCTCCCGAGTCGGGCAGTCCACGAGCCTCAACGCGCTCGGCATGGACCTCGTTGAGGCGAGCGGTCAACCGCTCCGCGAGGCGCCTGCTGTTGGCGAAGACGATGGTGGACTTGTGCCCCTCGATGAGGTCGACGACGCGTTCCTCGATGTGCGGCCAAAGCGACCCGCGGCGCGGATCGTCGTCGGTGTCGGCCTCGTCCAACGCGCTCAGGTCGGCGACGGGCACCACCACCTGCAGGTCCCACTGCTTGGTCGACATGGGAGCGACGACCTCGACCGGGTTCGCGCCGCCCAGGAACCTGGCGACCTCTTCCATGGGGCGCACGGTTGCGGAGAGTCCGATCCGCTGCGCAGGTCGTGGCAGCAGCGCATCGAGTCGCTCCAGCGAGAGCGCCAGATGCGCGCCGCGCTTGGTGCCCGCGACCGCGTGCACCTCGTCGATGATGACCGTCTCGATGCCGTGCAGGGTCTCGCGCGCCTGCGACGTGAGCATGAGGA
>JBQCDC010000007.1:0-3835 GCA_051961575.1 Marmoricola sp. | reverse complement strand
GAGCCGAGGGCAAGGGCTTCAACGCGGGTGTCGACATCAAGGAGATGCAGAACACCGAGGGCTTCGACGCTCTCATCGGGGCCAACAAGGGTTGCTTCGCCGCCTTCAAGGCCGTCTACGAGTGCAAGGTTCCGGTGATCGCCGCGGTGAACGGCTTCTGCGTGGGCGGAGGCGTCGGGCTGGCCGGCAACGCTGACATCGTCGTCGCGAGCGACGACGCCTACTTCGGCGTTCCGGAGGTCAAGCACGGTGCTCTAGGAGCCGCCACGCACATGGCTCGCCTCGTGCCCCAGCAGATGATGCGCGCGCTCTACTTCACCGCGAAGACCATCCCTGCCACCGATCTCGAGCGCTTCGGAACGGTGTACCGCGTCGTGCCCCGCGACCAACTCCTCGACGCCGCCCTCGAGGTGGCCGCCGAGATCGCCGACAAGGACGGTCGCGTGATCCGGGCCGCCAAGGAGGCGCTCAACGGCATCGAGCCGGTCGACGTGAACCTGAGCTACCGGTTCGAGCAGGGATTCACGATGGAGCTGAACCTGATGGGCGTGAGCGACGAGCTCCGCGACGCATTCGCTGGAACGGAGAAGGGTAAGAAGTGAGCAAGCCACGCGACAAGCGGATGACGATCGACGAGGTCGTCGCGCAGCTCGAGGACGGCATGACGATCGGGATCGGAGGTTGGGGTCCTCGGCGCAAGCCGATGGCACTCGTGCGCGCCATCCTGCGATCCGACCTCAAGGACCTCACGATCGTGAGCTGGGGTGGAGCGGACGTCGGGCTCCTCGCTCGCGCGGGCAAGATCCGCAAGCTGGTCTACGCGTTCGTGTCGCTCGACTCGATCCCCCTCGAACCGAACTTCCAGCGGGCGCGCCAGAACGGCACGATCCCGGAGATCGTCGAGCTGGACGAGGGCATGTTCCAGACCGGCTTGTACGCAGCCGCGCAGCGGCTCCCGTTTCTGCCGATGCGCGCGGGCCTGGGCTCCGACGTGCTCGTGAACAACCCCTGGATCAAGACCGTCGCGAGTCCGTATGCGGACGAGAACGGCGTCTACGAGGAGTTCACCGCCGTTCCCGCGCTCCACCTCGACGTCGCACTCGTGCACATGAACCGAGCGGACGCGCACGGCAACGCCGCCTATCTCGGACCGGACCCCTATTTCGACGACCTCTTCGTCCAGGCCGCCACCAAGGCGTTCGTCTCGTGCGAGCAGATCGTCGACACCGCGGGGCTGACGGTCGACACGCCCGTCCAGCGAGTGCTCATCCATCGCATGATGATCGACGGCGTGATCGAGACGCCGAACGGCGCGCATTTCACCGTTTGCACGCCCGACTACGAGCGCGACGAGAAATTCCAGAAGCACTACGCGGCAGCCGCTGCCGGCAGCGACGAGGACTGGGCAGCCTTCGAGCAGCGCTTCCTCTCCGGCGATGAGTCCAGCTACCAGGCCGCAGTCGCGGCGTTCGCAGAGGAGAGCGTCCAGTGAGCGATGTGACGAGATCAGAGGTCTGCGCCGCGGCCATCGCCGACGCGTTCGCCGAGGACGGCGAGATCTTCGGCTCACCCATGGGCCTCATGCCGATGCTCGGCGTCCGTCTGGCCAAGCTGACCAGCAACCCTGACCTGGCGATCTCCGACGGAGAGTCGCTGTTCCTAGGCGGCACTCCCCCGCTGTTCGCGAAAGCCGACGTGGTCGAAGGGTGGATTCCGTTCCGACGCGTCTTCGACGTCATCGCTTACGGCAAGCGCCACGTGATGATGGGCGCAACCCAGATCGACCGTTACGGCAACCAGAACATCTCGGCGATCGGCGACTTCGCCCAGCCCAAGCGGCAGCTTCTCGGATCGCGCGGAGCGCCGGGCAACACGGTGAACAACCGGACCTCCTACTGGGTGCCGAAGCAGTCATCGCGCGTGTTCGTGGAGTCAGTGGACATCGTGTCGGGCGTCGGACCCAAGCGCGCCAAGAACGCTGGCGTCGCGGCAGCCAAGTACAACGACATCCACCGGATCGTCACCAACCTGGGCGTCTTCGACGTGAAGGGACCCGACGACACCGTGCGGCTCCTGTCGATGCACCCGGGCGTCACGCTGGAGGAGATTGAGGAGGCGTCGGCCTTCGAGATCCACGTCGAAGGCGAGCCCGCGATCACCCGTGAGCCCTCCATGGCCGAGCTCATGATCATCCGTGAGGTCCTCGACCCGAAGAAGCTCCGCGAGCGCGAGGTGCCCAGTGCTTGAGCAGAAGCTTCGCACCCGCCTCACCGATCTCGTCGGGGTGCGCCACCCGATCGTTCAGACCGGCATGGGCTGGGTCGCTGGCCCGAGCCTGGTCAGTGGCACCGCGAATGCGGGGGGCCTCGGCATCTTGGCGAGTGCCACGATGACGATCCAGGAGCTCGAGGCGGCGATCGTCGACGTGAAGGGCCGCACCGACCAGCCCTTCGGTGTGAACCTGCGCGCCGACGCCGGAGACGCCGCCGACCGGTGCCAGTTGCTCATCGACCACGGCGTGAAGGTGGCGAGCTTCGCGCTCGCACCCAAGCCGGAGCTCATCGCCAAGCTCAAGGAGCACGACATCGTCGTGGTCCCGAGCATCGGTGCTCCCAAGCACGCCGTGAAGGTGGCGTCCTGGGGCGCTGACGCCGTCATGATCCAAGGCGGCGAGGGCGGCGGCCACACCGGGAACGTGCCGACGTCACTGCTCCTCCCCACTGTTCTGGATGCCGTCGACATCCCCGTGATCGCCGCCGGCGGCTACTTCGACGGTCGCGGACTGGCAGCCGCCTTGGCCTACGGCGCCGAAGGTGTCGGCATGGGCACGCGCTTCCTGCTGACCCGGGACAGCCGCGTGCCGGACACGGTCAAGCAGCGCTACCTGGAAGCCGGGCTCAACGACACGGTCGTCACCGCCAAGGTCGACGGGATGCCACACCGGATGCTGCGCAGCGACCTGGTGGCGTCGGTCGAAGAAAGCAGCCTCGCGCGGCGCCTAGGCCCCACGATGCGGCGCACGCTCGCCTTCAAGAAGCAGAGCGGGATGTCCTGGCGCGAGCTGATCGCCGACGGCCGCGCGATGAAGCACGGGCAGGACCGCTCGTGGACCCAGATGGTCCTCGCGGCCAACACCCCGATGATGCTCAAGGCCGGTCTGGTCGAGGGCGACGCGGGCGCGGGCGTGCTCGCGAGCGGTCAGGTTGTGGGCGTGATCGACGACCTGCCCACCTGCGAGGAGCTCATCGATCGCATCGTCGACCAGGCAGTTGCGCGCCTCGCAGCACTGCGAGGCAACGTCCTCTAACGTCGGAGCCATGTCCGAAACCGGGAACCCGGTCAGCGCACGGCCTATCAATAGCCTGGTCACGATGGCGCTCCACGCAGTCGGCGCACGACGACTCGATCCACATGCGGCAACGGCGTTCTACGAGCCCCCGTCGGACATCCCGCCGACTCCAGGAACGCTGATCCGCGAGGAGCCGTCAACCTTCTACATCGACCCCTTCCGACTCGTAGCAGCTCCGGCTCGGGTGCGCCGGATCATGTTCTCGACCACCGACCGCAAAGGCCGACCGATCGCGGTTACCGGAACCGTCCTCACCCCGACGCGTCCTCGGACCAAACGACCCGACCGGCCCCTCGTGGCCTTCGCCGTCGGCACGCAGGGCATGGGCAGTCAGTGCGCCCCTTCGCGCCAAATGGCTGCCGGCCGTGAGTACGAGTCGGTCTTCCTCACCGGCCTGCTCGCGCGCGGCTTCAATGTGGTGGTGCCCGACTACCAGGGCCTGGGCATGTCCGGCGTCCACACCTACATGAGCCGCGAGGCGCAAGG
>JBQCDC010000006.1:0-2868 GCA_051961575.1 Marmoricola sp. | reverse complement strand
CCCCCCCCCGTCCCCCGGCCCCCGCCCCCGGGGTTTTTTTGGGCTCACCGGTGCACTCGTCGCTCCCGGTCGGGGCCGCGCCATATCCCCCGCCGCGCCCCTTCCGCATTCCTCAATGGTGCGCGAGCGGTCACTCCTCACGCTCGAGCCGTCAGTTACGGCTGATTCCAGGTCGCGGATTCGCTGCCATTGGTGGCCAACGCGAAGCGCAATCGCAGTGGTGTTCGGCCCGCGTTGAGCTTGAACACGAGGCGGCCCGACCAGCTCTGCGTCGGCTTGAGCGATCCGACCCACCGCGTCGAAGCGACCCCACTGATACCGGCGAGTGCGTGCGACTCCCCCAGCGAATCCACTAGGACGAACGCCGTGCGCGGCGGAAGTGCCCATGACGTGGTCCCGACGTTGGAGACACTGAAGTCGACCGAGTACGCATTGCTGCCCTGCACCTGCGCGACGCGCTGGGGAAGCGTGGCCGTGAGGCTCAGCTTGGGGTGGAAGTTCGTCGTGCCCACCGTGATCGCCTGACCGAAGGGCGCGCTCGGGTGAGAGTCCGAGCTGATCAGGCCAGCGAGCTTCGGCCACGCCCTCACGCCAAGGCCGGCCACGACGACGATCGCGATCAGGACCACGATTCCGGTCAGGAAGGGCTTCGCCCGGAACTCACGCTTGAGCGGTCCGGGACCCTCCGCCTGCTCGGCCACGTAGACGTAGGTGTTGTCGAAGCGCTGCGCCGCCTCGTTGCTACCGCGGGCCCGGCCCGGTGCGGGCGCGAGCGCGGTGGGTAGCTGGAGGGACGACTTCGGCAGCTCCGGCTCGACCGACTTGGGCGGCGGAGGCGGCGTCCGACGCGGAAAGCGCGGGCGCTCGGACCGGTGGCGGCCCGCCGGAAGGGGGCGCGTGGGCTCAGGTGTCGGCGGTGGCGCGGGCACTTCGACGACAGGAGGCGGCGTTGGCTTGGGGGCCTTGGCCGGCGCCGGGGTCGCCTTGGGTGGCGGCGTCGGCGCTGGCTTCGGTGCGACGGGCGGAACGGGTGTCTTCACCACGGTGGCGGGCTTGGGAGGCGTGACAACTGACGGCTCGGCCTTGGACACGGCCACAGGACGCGGCTTCGGCGGAGGCACGGGCTTCGGGGCCACCACGACGACCGGTGGCACCGGCTCGGGCTCAGGCTCAGGCTCCGGCTCGGGCTCCGGCGGCTCCGGGACCTCAAGATCGCGCAGCTGGGCGGCGATCGCACGAATCGCCGCCGGATCCTCATGCGCCGGCAGCCCGACCAACAGATCGAGCGCGGTCTCAGGTGTGCAGTACAGGACCTCGGGATGCGCGTGCCCCAGCGAGGCGAACCCCCGACAGACGACGGGGCGCACGCGCACACCGTCCAGCAGCGCGCTCAGCCCAGCAGCGGCCGCCTCGATGCCCTCCGGCTCCCCCTCGTAGACCCACATCGCGAAGACACCAGACTCGCCCACGAGCACGAAGTCGAAGTTCTGGTCGCGCTTGGTCGGCCAGGGAACGTCGGCGCGAATCGTCCAGTTCAGGGCGCGCAGAAGCTCCAGAACAGCGCCAAGCGACGCGCCTTGCTTCGCAGCGCCCAGATCCTCCCGGGATCGCCGACCAAATGACCTCGCAGCCACAGCCATCGATTCCCTCCTGAACCAACGCAGACTGGTGACGTCACGGTAAGTGGCCGCAGGTCCACCCCGCAGGAGAACGGCAAAACTCGTCTCCAAGGCGCTTTAGGCTCGACCCATGCTGATCCCGGACGCTTCCGAGTTCGCCGAGCTGGTTCCCGGCCTCAAGATCCACCGCGGCGACGGCATCGTGGCGGTCAACTTCGATCGCCCCGAGCGTCGCAACGCGTTCACCGCCCAGATGTACCGGGCGATGCACGACCTCTGGAACGAGCTGGCCACCGACACCAGCGTGCGCGCGGTCGTCCTGCGCGGCACCGGCGGCAAGGCGTTCGCGGCCGGCAACGAGATCTCGGACTTCCTCGAGCAGGACCCGGTCCCGTACGAGGAGAGCATCCGCGCGATGTTCTCCGCGCTCTGGTCGCTCCCCCAGGTCACGGTCGCCGCGATCGACGGCGTCTGTGTCGGCGGCGGGCTGGCCGTCGCCACCCACTGCGACCTGCGTATCGCCACGCCGCACTCCCGCTTCGGTTACCCGATCGCGCGCACGCTCGGCAACGCCCTCACCTCGCCCGTGGTCTACCGGTGCGCGGCGATCTTCGGCGAGTCGATCACCCGCGAGATGCTGCTCAGCTCGCGCCTGATCGACGCCGAGCGCGCCTACAACATCGGCGCGCTGATGGCGGTCACCGACGACCTCGACGCCGAGGTCGAAACCGTCCTCGAGGGTCTGCTCCAGGCGTCAGGCGTCACCCTGAGGACCACCAAGCAGCAGCTGCTCGCCTACGCCGAGAAGCTCGAGGTCGCGCCCGAGGGCGAAGAGGAAGCCATGTACGCCGTGTATGGCGGGCCGGACTTCAAGGAGGGCGTGCGCGCCTTCCTTGCCAAGGAGAAGCCGCACTTCGTGCGCTGACCTACGGGCGGTTGCGCCCCAGGTCGTCGTGCGCCTGCACCCACTCCTCCGCGACCACGGCCGACCCGAGCGAGAGCTCGCCGGCCAGCACCGTCGCGGCCATGATCTCGGCGAGCTTGTAGACCTTGCCCGCGCCGTAGCAGCCGAGCATCTCCAGGCCCTCGCGCTGCGTGGCCAGTCCGGTGCCACCGCCATACGTAGCGATGATCAGCGACGGCAGCGTGATGCTGGCGTAGAAGTCGCCGTTCGGCAGTAGCTCGGAGAAGCCGTAGAGCGCGGACGACTCGGCGATGTTGGCCACGTCCTGACCGGTCGCGATGAACA
>JBQCDC010000005.1:0-4696 GCA_051961575.1 Marmoricola sp. | reverse complement strand
TGCCTAGGCCTCCTTCAGCCCGATGCGTGCGTGCAGCCTGGCCAGCGGCTTCGGCGCCCACCAGTTTGCCCGACCCATCAGCCGCATGAACGAAGGCACGAGGATGCCGCGGACCAGCGTGGCGTCGGTCAGCACGGCCAGTGTGAGGCCCAGTCCGAAGAGCTGCATGAACTCGACGGTGGAGGTGACGATGGCGGCGAACACGATGGCCATCAGGACGGCGGCCGCGGTCACGATGCGTCCGGTGCGAGCCAAGCCGAGGGCGACGGCCTCGGTATTCGCGTCGTGCGTCTGATCGCTGTGGACCCATTCCTCGCGAATGCGCGACAGCAGGAAGACCTCGTAGTCCATCGACATGCCGAAGGCCATACAGAACATCAGCACGACCATGTTGGCCACTAAGTACCCCGAGGGCGTGAAGCCGATGACGCTGGAGAGGTGGCCGTCCTGGAACACCCAGACCATGGCACCGAAGGTCGCGCTCAGCGAGAGCATGTTCAGCACGAGTGCCTTGAACGGGATGACGATGCTGCCGGTGAATAGGAACAACACGATCCACGTCGACAGCGCGATCAGCACCAGCGCGAGCGGCAGGGTGTTCCCGAGCGCGCTCATCGCGTCCACATTGAAGGCGGCCCACCCGGTCCACAGCACGTGCCACGGCGCCGACGCCGATCGCAGATTGTCGACGAGCGTCTTTCCACTCGAGGAGAACGGATCGACGCTAGACGAGACGTCGAAGCGCACAGCGCCCTCGGCCGCGTATCCCGCAGGCGCCGGGCCGACGACCTTGCCGGCTTGATAGACGCCGGTGCTGGTGATGACGCCGTTGACGCCGCTGATCTTGCTGACCTGAACCGCATATGCGTTCACATCGGACTTGTTGGCACTCTGGTCGAGCACGCCGCTCAAGGCAGATCCGGCATTGAGGCTGTAGTCGGCTCGCAGATCGTTGCCGAGTGCGCGGGTGCTTTGGGAGGGAGGCAGCACGCGGTCATCGGGGTAGCCGTAAGAGGCACGTAGGAACGGCGATCCGAGCAGCAGCAGGAAGGCGACGACGACTCCGCCGAGGATCACCGGGCGGCGCATCACGAGGCTGGCCAGCCGATACCAGAGGCCCTCGCGCTCGGTCTTCGGCGTCGGCTCGGGCCGCCTCAGGGTTCGGCGGATGAAGGCCCGGACATCGAGCGCGTTGATGCGCGGCCCGACCAGCACGAGGATCGCGGGCAGGATGCTGAGCGATGCCGCGGCCGCAAGCGCGACGACGGCGACGCCCGCATAGGCGAACGACCGCAGGAAGTACATCGGGAAGATCACCATGGCGGCGAGCGCCAGTGCGACCGTCAGCGACGAGAAGAGCACCGTGCGTCCGGCCGTGCGGACGGTGGTGACGATGGCCTGCTCGGGGTCGACGCCCTTGCCCAGCGCCTCGCGATAGCGGCTCACCAGGAAGAGGCTGTAGTCGATCGCCAGCGCCAGGCCCAGGGCCGTGGTCATGTTCAGCGCGTAGATCGAGACATCGGTCAGTGAGGCGAGGATGCGCAGGACCGCCATCGTGCCGATGATCGCCGAGATGCCCACGGCGATCGGAAGCAGCGAGGCGACGAGGCTGCCGAACACGAACATCAGCGCAATCGCCGTCAGCGGGATCGAGATCATCTCGGCGCGGCTGAGGTCGGTGGGCGTCACCGTGTTCACCTGGTGGTAGGCGACCGCGGAACCGCCGAGCGTCACGGTTGCGCCGGGGTGGGTCAGCGTCTTCAGGTGGTCGACGATCGTGCCGGCTCGCTTCTGCATCTGGTTGTCGTCACCGAAGACGTGGGCCACGATCAGGCCCGCCTTGTGGTCCTTCGACTCCAGAGCCGCCGCCGCTTTGGGGTTCGCCCAGTACGAAGCCAAGCCGCCCAGGATCCCGTCGGGGTGCGCGGTCGTTCGAGCTTGGGTGGCCAGATAGTCGGTGACCTGGGCAGCTGCTGCCTTGGCGCTCGCCGAGGTCGCGCCCTCCGGCGACTTCACTTGGATGATCAGGTTGGGGGACCCGCCGTCGAACTTGGCCTCGAGGACATTGGTGGCGGTTGTCGATTCCGCGTTCGAGACCGTGAATCCGCCGGACTTCAGGTGGCTTGCCACCGGTGCGCCCAGGATGACGCCAGCCACCAAGAAGATGCCGGCGACCGCGAGGATGCGCCTCGGTGCGGCAATGGCCAGATGTGCGATGCGAGTCAGCATGGGTGCGCCCTTCGAGCAAGTAACTGAACACCGCTAAGTTAACGCTGATCAGTTAGGGAAGCGCAAGGGGGATCTAGGTCACACTGCCGAGCCAGGCCGCCACGAGGCACCACACGATCGTGGCGATCACGTAGACCGTGCCGCGCGCGCGACCGGCGTTGACCGACTGGACGGCGAAGGAGGAGTAGGTCGTCATCCCGCCGCAGAATCCCGTTCCCCAGAGCGCCAACGTGGTGCCATCGCGGGTATGAGCGGCGAGCACACCCAGGATGAACGAGCCGACCACGTTGATCACGAGCGTGCCGTAATGCCAGCCGCGATCCAGGTAGTGAGCGACGACGTAGCGGGTCGGTGCTCCGACGGCGGCGCCGATGGCGACCCAGCCCAGGGTGCTCACTCGTCACCCTCTTCGGCTGCGATGAGTGCGCGCTCGGCGGGTGTGCTGAGCCTATCGACGAGCAGAACCCCGCCGATCGCGGCCGCGAGCGTGCCGAAAACGTAGGCAACCGCCACGGCGGCGTGGTGTCGCAGATCGTAGGTTTCGACCGCTGCGGTCGACATGGTCGTGTACCCGCCGATGACGCCGGTGCCCAAGAAGAGGGGGAGCCAGGCGACCCTGCGGACGAGGCCGATGGCGGGGAGCAGTGCGAGCAGCATGGATCCGCTGACGTTGATCGCGAAGACCGTCCACGGAAAGGTGCCCGAGCCCGCGGGCCAGTGCTCGAGAAGCGCTCCTCGGGCGACCGCGCCCAGCGCGCCGCCCACCGCGACGACCAGGATGCCGATCGGGACGGGAACCGGAGACGCGTGGTGGGGTTGGGCCACGTTGGCGAACTCCTTTCCAACACTTGGCATTTCTTCGACACTCGCTGGCGCAATGTCAAAGCGCTCAGCACAATAGCGGCCATGTCGGAAGTTGCAGCAGGGAACCAGCGTCACCGCGTCGTCGTCATCGGATCGGGATTCGGCGGTCTCTTCGCGACCAAAGCGCTGAAGCATGCGGACGTCGACGTCACCCTGATCAGCAAGACCACGCACCACCTCTTCCAGCCGCTGCTCTACCAAGTGGCGACGGGCATCCTGTCGCAGGGCGAGATCGCGCCGTCGACCCGCGAGGTGCTGGCGCACCAGAAGAACGCGCGCGTGATCCTCGGCAACGTGACCGACATCGACTTGACCAACCAGGTCGTGACCTCCGACATCCAGGGCCGTCAGCACCAGACCGCCTACGACTCCCTGATCGTCGCCGCTGGGGCGGGCCAGTCCTACTTCGGCAACGACCACTTCGCGCAGTTCGCGCCGGGCATGAAGAGCATCGACGACGCGCTCGAGCTGCGTGGCCGCATCCTCGGCGCGTTCGAGCTGGCCGAGCTCGCGGAGTCCGAGAAGGGCCGCAATCGGTTCATGACCTTCGTCGTCGTGGGCGCCGGACCGACGGGCGTGGAGATGGCCGGACAGATCGCCGAGCTCTCCAAGCGCACCCTGCGCAACGACTTCCGCCGGATCAACACGGCCGACGCGCGCGTGATCCTGGTGGATGCCGCTCCGCAGGTGCTGCCGCCGTTCGGCAAGCGGCTGGGCGAGTCGGCGAAGCGCTCGCTGGAGAAGCGCGGCGTCGAGGTGATCCTGGGTGGACTGGTGAAGGCGATGGACGAGAAGACCATCACCATCGCCTTCAAGGAGGGTGAGCCGCTGGCGATTGAGGCGGCCACCAAGGTGTGGGCCGCCGGCGTGCAGGCCAACTCGCTCACCAAGACGCTGTCCGAGCAGACCGGAGCGGTCCTGGATCGCGCCGGCCGGATCGCGGTGAACCCAGACCTGACGCTCCCGGGCCACCCCGAGGTGTTCGTCGTGGGCGACATGATCGCCCTCGACAACCTCCCTGGTGTCGCCCAGGTAGCCATCCAAGGCGGCAAGTACGCCGCCGAGGTCATCGAGCACCGCATCAACGGCAAGGCACCCAAGGGCCCCTTCAAGTACTTCGACAAGGGCAGCATGGCGACCATCTCGCGGTTCAGTGCCGTGGCGAAGGTCGGCAACGTAGCCCTGTCGGGTCTGATCGCCTGGCTCATGTGGCTGGTGGTGCACCTCGCCTATCTGACCGGCTTCAAGAACCGCTTCACGGCCGCCCTGCACTGGTTCATCAGCTTCCTCGGCCGCGGCCGCGCCGAGCGCACCACCACCGAGCAGCAGATCGACGCCCGCCAGGCGATCGCCCAACTCGAAGGCGGCATGAGCGCCGTGGCCTCCGACCCGGAGTCCTGGAACCGTGTCCGCGCCGAGCTGGAAGCACGAGCTGCCGAAGAGACGCGGCTTACGGACGCTGGGGAACGTGGGAAGGCGAAGGCTGTCTGAAGGCTCTGGGGCTGCGCTCGGCGGGTGGCCGTGGCGAGCACAGCCCTGCCCATGTAGCCGTGTCGACCGGCCTGTCGCTTCGCGCCATGCCATCGCCACGCCGTCCTGGGAG
>JBQCDC010000004.1:0-2594 GCA_051961575.1 Marmoricola sp. | reverse complement strand
GGCCGTGGGCGGTCGCCACCCGCGCCTCGGGCACCAGCTCCTTGATCCGGGCCGCGGCCTTCTCGATCGAGTTGACCCGGTTGTGGATGAAGAAGACCTGGCCGTCGCGCAGCAGCTCGCGTCGTACGGCGGCGACGACCTGCTTGTCGTCGTAGGCGCCGACATAGGTCAGCACCGGGTGCCGCTCCTCGGGAGGCGTGGTGATGGTGGACATCTCCCGGATGCCGGTGATCGCCATCTCCAACGTGCGCGGGATCGGGGTCGCGGACATCGAGAGGACGTCGACCGAGGTCCGCATCCGCTTCATCAGCTCCTTGTGCTCGACGCCGAACCGCTGCTCCTCGTCGACCACGATCAGACCGAGATCCTTCATCCTGATGTCCGGGTTGAGCAGCCGGTGGGTGCCGATCACGATGTCGACGGTTCCGTCGAGCAGGCCCTCCCGGACCGCCGTCGCCTCACTGTCGGACTGGAACCGGCTGAGCGGACGGAGATTCACCGGGAAGCCACTCATCCGCTCGGCGAAGGTCGCGAAGTGCTGGGTGACGAGCAGGGTCGTCGGAACTAGGACCGCCACCTGCTTGCCGTCCTGAACCGCCTTGAACGCGGCCCGGACCGCGATCTCGGTCTTGCCGTAACCGACGTCTCCGCAGATGAGGCGATCCATGGGGACGACCCGCTGCATGTCGGCCTTGACCTCGTCGACCGTGGTCAGCTGATCGGGCGTCTCGTGGAAGGGAAAGGCGTCCTCGAGCTCGCGCTGCCAGGGCGTGTCCGGGCCGAAGGCGTGACCCCTGCTCGCCTGGCGGGCCGCGTAGAGCTTGATCAGCTCGGCCGCGATCTGGCGAACGGCCTTCCTGGCGCGACCCTTGCGCTTGGCCCAGTCGGCGCCGCCGAGACGGTCGAGCGATGGTTGCTCGCCACCGACGTAGCGCGTCACCTGGTCAAGCGCATCGGCGGGCACGAGCAGCGTGTCGTTCGGGAAGCCCTTCTTCGAGGCGCCGTACTCGAGCACGAGGTACTCGCGGACCGCGCCGGCGACCTCGCGCTGCTTCATCTCCACGAACCGGCCAACGCCATGCTGCTCGTGCACGACGTAGTCGCCGGGCTTGAGCTCCAGCGGGTCGATCTGCTTCTTACGACGAGTCGGCATCGAGCGCATGTCGCGCGTGGAGGCCGCCTGGCCGGAGATGTCCTCGCCGGTAAGGATCACGATCGAGTCGGAGATGAGTCCCTGCGCGAGCGAGCCGCGCACGACCGTGACGACGTTACGGTCCGGCGCCTCCTCGATCGAATCGACGAAGCGGGCGGGAACGTCGTGCTCGCCCAGGACCTCGACCATGCGATGGGCGGGGCCTTCACCTGGGTGGACCACCACGACGGGTCGGAGATGAAGGTGCTCGCGGAGGTCCGCGACGGCCTTCTCGATGTCGCCTCGATAGGGCTCGACTGCCGTGATCGCTGCGGTTTCGTGACGGCCTTCGGCCTCCTCAACCTCCGCTCCGTCCTCAATCTCCGGACCGTCGAGGCCGAAGGGGCCGATCCCCCACCAGGCCTTGCCCTGGGAGAGGACGTCCTCCTCGACCACGTCGAGCTCCTTGAGCGACGCGGCGCCGAGGTCGATCGGCGACTCGCCACCGCTCGCGGCGGCCGCCCAGCTCGCTGCCAGGAACTCCTCGCTCGTGGCCACCAGGTCGTGGGCGCGCGTCCGCACCCGCTCGGGATCGAGCACCAGCACGTGCGTGTCGGCGGGGAACAGATCGACCAGGAGCTCCATGTCGTCGACGAGCGCCGGTGCCAACGACTCCATGCCTTCGACCGCGATGCCCTCGGCCAGCTTGTCGGTGAGCTCACGCAGCTCGGGGTGGGCCTCACCGAGGGCCGCCGCACGCGCCCGTACCTCCGGCGTCAGCAGCAGCTCACGACACGGCGGTGCCCAGAGCCGTTCGGGTACGTGCTCGGTCAACGTCCGCTGGTCGGCGACCGCGAACTGGCGAACCTCCTCCACCTCGTCGCCGAAGAACTCGACGCGGACAGGGTGCTCCTCGGTGGGCGGAAAGACATCCACGATGCCGCCTCGCACGGCGAACTCGCCGCGCTTCTCGACCAGGTCGACGCGCGTGTAGGCGGCTGCGGCGAGCAGTCGCACCACCTCGTCGAGCTCGATCTCCTGGCCCGGGCGCAGCTCGACGGGCTCGAGATCGGCCAGACCCTTGACCTGCGGTTGCAGCACCGAGCGCACCGGCGCGACCACCACGCGCAGGTCGCCCTCGTGGACGAGTCGGCGCAGAACGGCCAGTCGCTTGCCGACGGTGTCGCTCCGCGGCGAAAGCCGCTCGTGCGGGAATGTTTCCCAGGCCGGATAGAGCGCGACCCGGACCGACCCGACCAGGTCAGCGCGCTGGTCGGTGAGGTCCTCGGCCTCGCGCACGGTGGCGGCGACGGCGAGCACGGTGCGACCCGCGTCCACCAGACCCTTCACCAGGTGTGGGCGCAGCGCACCCGGACCGGTCAGGTCGAGCCGATTCCTCAAGCCCGCTTGGGCATCTGCCATCGCCTCAGCGAGAACGGGGTCGGACAGAACGACGTCGGAC
>JBQCDC010000003.1:0-4100 GCA_051961575.1 Marmoricola sp. | reverse complement strand
GAGCCCGCGACGAACTCACCCTCGGCACCGAGGTGGTACTTCACGTCGCCCGATCCCTGAACCGTGCGCGGGTCGATGTTGCCCTCGAACTCGCGGAAGATCTGGTTGTAGGACTTGCCGACGATGTTCGCCAGCACGTTCAGGCGGCCGCGGTGGGCCATGCCGATGGCGACCTCGTCGAGCTCGGCGTCGGCCGCGCACTCACAGAGCTGGTCGACGAGTGGAACCGTGGTCTCGCCGCCCTCGAGGCTGAAGCGCTTCTGCCCGACGAACTTTGTCTGCAGGAAGGTCTCGAACGCCTCGGCCTGGTTCAGCTTCATCAGGATCCGCAGCTGCTCTTCGCGCGGCGGCTTGGTGAATGGCTGCTCCACGCGCTCCTGGATCCAGCGGCGCTGGTCGGGATCCATGATGTGCATGTACTCGATGCCGAGCGTGCGGCAGTACGAGTCGCGCAGGATGCCGAGCACGTTGCGCAGCTTCATGAACCGGCGCTCTCCGCCGAACTCGCCGGTGGCGAACTCGCGGTCGAGGTCCCACAGCGTCAGGCCGTGCGACTCGATCTCGAGGTCGGGGTGGCTGCGCTGCTTGTACTCCAGCGGGTCGGTGTCGGCCATCAGGTGGCCGCGCACGCGGTAGGCGTGGATCAGCTCGAGGATCCGAGCCTGCTTGCTGACGTCCTCGTCGTGGTTCGCCGAGACGTCGTTGTTCCAATGGATCGGCTCGTACGGGATCCGCAGCGACCGGAAGATGTCGTTGTAGAAGCCCTCCTCGCCGAGCAGGAGGCCGTGGATGCGGCGCAGGAACTCACCCGACTGGGCGCCCTGGATGACGCGGTGGTCGTAGGTCGAGGTGATCGTCATGATCCGGCTGACCGCATTGCGGGTGAGCGTCTCCTCGGAGGCGCCCTGGAACTCCGGTGGGTAGTCCATCGACCCGACGCCGATGATGGCGGCCTGGCCGGCCATGAGTCGGGGCACCGAGTTGTTAGTGCCGAGGCCGCCGACGTTGGTCAGGGAGATCGTCGTCCCCTGGTAGTCATCCATCGTCAGCTTGTTGTCGCGCGCCTTGCGGATGATCTCTTCGTAGGCGGTCCAGAACTGGGCGAAGTTCATGCCCTCGCAGTTCTTGATCGACGGCGCGACGAGCTGGCGGGTGCCGTCCGGCTTCTGCTGGTCGATGGCCAGACCCAGGTTGATGTGCGGGGGCGTCACCAGGGTCGGCTTGCCGTCGATCTCGGCGTAGGTGTTGTTCATCTCCGGCATCGCGGCCGCAGCCCGCACGATCGCGTAGCCGATCAGGTGCGTGAAGGAGACCTTGCCGCCTCGGGCGCGCTTGAGGTGGTTGTTGATGACGATCCGGTTGTCCCAGAGCAGCTTCACCGGCATGTTGCGCACCGAGGTCGCGGTCGGGACCCCGAGCGAGACCTCCATGTTCTTGGCGGTCGCCGCGGGAATGCCGCGCAGCGTCGTGAAGGTCGCGTCCGCGGCAGGGGCAGGGGCAGGCGCCTTCGGAGCAGGGGCAGCAGCGGGCGTGGGAGTCGGAGCCGCGGTGGGCTTGGCGGCGGGGGCGGCCGGCGCCGCAGTGGCGGGCGCCGCTGCCGGTGCCGGCGCTGCAGGTGCCGCTACCGCCGCGGCGGGGGCCTGCGCCGGCGTCGAGCCATTGCCGTTGTAGTTCTGGAAGAAGTCCCACCAGGCAGGATCGACGCTCTTCGGATCCCGCTGGTACTTCTCATACATCTCATCGACCAGCCATTCATTGGCGCCGAAGGCTGACAGCGGGTCTTCCGAGGACTCAGGCACGGACTAGTTCGCCTCTTCTTGGTGTGGATCGTGCGCGGCTAACGGTGCATAGGTTAGTCCGCTGTTGCCCCGAGTTCACGGAGCGGGACGGGGAATCTCGCCCCTGGTGGTGTGCGCTCGGACACGACGGCTCATCGAAGGTGCGGTCACTTCGCCGGGAAGCAGATCTTCGTGTTGGGAATGCAGCGCTTCGTGGGCGTCGGCTTGGTCGGCGTGGGCGTCGGCGACGTGGTCTGGACCGGCGTAGGTTGCGACGAGGGAGCGGGTGCGGACGACGACGATCGCGGCGCGGTCGGAGAGGTTCCCTGCGTGGGGCGCGCCGACTCGAAGGCAGCCAGCGAGGTGTTCGACGTACCGGTGGCTGTGGTTCCGCTGGCTGTAGGAGTGCGTCCATGCGTCGGCGAGTCCACAGGCCCGATCCCTGAGCCGTTGATGCCCTTGGTCCCGCCCGCCGACGGCGAGATGGGCGTAGGTGTACTCGAGGAGGGGTGGTTGGACGTCGTGACTGCCCGCACGTCGCCGTCGCGGTTCGTGATGATCAGAGCGGTCATCGCAGCGACGACGCCGAGGATCAGAACCAGGATGCCGAGTCGCGCCCTCACGGACCATGGGGCGACGGCTGCATGCTGGCCGGTCGTCGTCGTTTCGTTCTCGCTACGCTCGGGCATAACGATTCAACTCTCGCAGACAGATCGAGTTGAGCCAAACCGGCAAGGACGCGCATGACCCGCTACAGCGTCACCGCGAAGCCGAATTCCAAGACGTGCGTCGGCACGGGAGCAGGCACAGGATCGTCGAGGTCGACGACTGAGGCAGCCTCGCTATAGCGGCGGCTCGGCGAGGAACGACAGCGCCCGGCCGGTGAGCAACTCAGCCGCCGCGGCGTCATAGGTGGGCAGGCCGGGCTCGGCGAAGTAGTGCCCCGTGCCGCCGTACAAGTAGAGCGTCACATCGGGGTTGGCCTCTGACAGGGCTCGGGCGGCCTCGAGGTCACCCTCATCGACGAAGAACGGATCTGCGTCCATCCCGTGGATCTGCGCCCGAAGACCCGTCGGCCAGGCGCCAAAGGCCTCCGCGGGCACGCACGAGTAGAAGAACAGTGCACCGCTCGCGCCTTCTCGGGTCTGCGCCAGGTACTGCGCCGCGACGACGCCGAGCGAGAACCCCGCGTAGACGACGTCGGTGGGGAGGTCGGAGACCGCACGACCTGCCCGAGCGAGGATCTCCTCGGGGAACCCGATCGACTCGGCGTGTGCCATCCCCGCCTCGATCGAGTCGAAGGTCTGGCCGTCGAAGAGGTCGGGGGTGTGGACGCTGTGGCCCGCGTCGCGGAGTGTGTCAGCGAACGCCTGGAACCCGCTGGTCTGACCCAGGGCGTGGTGAAACAGGACGACGGTGGCCATACGGTCAGGCTAGGTCGTGATCGTCGGCGGTACGGGCAGGTCGGGGAGCGCCTCGTGAGCAAGTCGTCGCGCCTGAGCAGGTGTCATCCCGAGCATCCGCAAGAGGCTCTCGGTGGCGTCATCCGTCGTGCTCTCCGCCGACCGGCTCGGGTCGTCGTGGAGCAGCTGGCCCAGCGACATCGCGGCGCCGAAGGCGAGTGCCATCGCAAGGTCGAGGTCATCCACTTTGAAGCGACCGGCCTCGATCGCCAGAGCGATGTCGCGCCGTGCTCGGGGGCCGAAGCCGATCTCGCTGCTCAGGAGGGCGACGCCTCGGCTCAGAACGACCTTGCTGAGAGCGGGTTCAAGGCGGTGCAAACGGCCGGTCAGGCGGAAGCGATCTGCGAAGGCGCGCGCGGGATCGCCGTCCGGGACCACCTGGTCGAGGACGTCCGCGTGGGCTTCGAGGGCGGCGTCGACGGCCGCGTCGAAGAGCTCTTCCTTGGTCTCGAAGTGGTTGTAGAAGGTTCCGGTTCCGACCCCAGCGCGTTTCGCGATGTCGAAGACCGCGATGGCGGTGTTGCCTTCGGCGAGGTAGCTCTGAGCCGCCTGGAGTAACGCAGCGCGGGACTTCTCGCGCCGGCTCGGACTCATGCGCACGATCCTAGGACCGGCCGAGGGCTGCGTTGAGGCGGTCGGCGAGTTCGGCGGACGTACCCGCCGAGGCGAGGACGGTGTGGTCGGGGCGGATGAGCGCGACTCGTGCGCCGCCGCGGTGGAGCCATGCCGCGAGGCCGTGGTCGGTGACATCGATCGTCGAGTTGCCGATCGCGCACATGGCTTCGGTGAGCTCGGGGGAGACAGCCGTGGTCGTCACCAGTGCGAACGCGTATCCCGCGCGCCGATCGAAGGTGGCGCC
>JBQCDC010000002.1:0-4756 GCA_051961575.1 Marmoricola sp. | reverse complement strand
CGGATGTAGGTGCCGCTCGAGCAGGCGACGGTGATGTCGACTTCGGCGGCACTCGACCAGCGAAAGTCTGTGATGTCGATTCGGTCGATCCGGACAGTGCGGCTGGGAAGCACCACGTCCTCGCCGGCTCGCACCCGGTCGTAGGCCTTGCGGCCGTCGACCTTGATCGCGGACACCGAGGAGGGGCGCTGCTCGATCTCGCCGATCATGCCCTCGAGAATTCTGCAAACGTCAGCCTCGGTCACGGCGTCGGTCGGGTGGGTGGAGACGATCTCGCCTTCGGCGTCGTCCGTCGTCGTGACGGCGCCCAGGCAGATCGTGGCCTCGTAGGTCTTGTCCTTGACGAGCAAATGACCGAGCAGCCTGGTGGCCCGATTCACCCCAAGGACGAGCACACCGGTCGCCATCGGATCCAACGTGCCGGCGTGCCCCACCTTGCGCGTGCCCGCTAAGCGACGAACCCGCGAGACCACGTCATGTGACGTGATGCCCGCGGGCTTGTCGACGACAACGAGGCCCGACTCAGTCGTCAACGTCCTCTTCGATCTCGCGCGGCTTCTTGTACGGATCAGCTTCACCGGCGAAGGTCGCGCCCTCACGAACGGCCGCGACCTCCTCATCCGACTGACGCGCCTTGGCCAGGAGATCGTCGATGGCCCGAGCCGACTCCGGAAGTGCGTCGAGCACGAAGTCGATCGTCGGCACGTGCCGCATCCCGAGCTGCTTGCCCACCTCGGAGCGGATCAGGCCCTTGGCCGAGTTCAGCGCGGTCTCGGTGGCGACCAGGTCTGCATCAGACCCGTCGACGCCACCGAGCACCGTGTAGAAGATCGTGGCCTGTTGGGTGTCACCCGAGACCCGGACGTCGGTGACCGTGACGAACCCGAGCCGCGGATCCTTGATCCGCCGCTCGAGCATCTCCGCCACGATCACCTGAATCCGATCGGCGATCTTGCGTACGCGTGGACTGGCCATCAGCTGCGCGGGATCTCACGGAGCTCGAACGCCTCGACGACATCGCCTTCCTTGATGTCGTTGAAGCCCTTGAGAACGAGACCGCACTCGAAGCCCTCGCGGACCTCGGACGCGTCGTCCTTCTCGCGCTTGAGCGACGCCAGGTCGGTGCTCTCGACGATGACGGCGCCATCGCGGATGAGGCGCACCTTGGCGTTGCGTCGGATGACGCCGCTGGTGACCATACAACCGGCGATGTTGCCGACCTTCGACGAGCGGAAGATGGCCCGGATCTCGGCCTGGCCGAGGGTGACCTCTTCGTACTCGGGCTTGAGCATGCCCTTGAGCGCGGCTTCGATCTCCTCGATGGCCTGGTAGATGACCGAGTAGTACCGGATCTCCACCCCTTCCTTGTCGGCCAGCTCGGTCGCCTTGCCCTGCGGGCGGACGTTGAAGCCGATGATGATGGCGTCGGATGCGGCAGCCAGCATGACGTTGGTCTCGGTGATCGCACCGACACCGCGGTCGATCACGCGCAGCGAGACCTCGTCGCCGACATCGATCTTGGCCAGTGAGTCCTCGAGGGCCTCGACCGAACCGGACACATCGCCCTTGAGGATGAGGTTGAGCTCCTGGCTCTCGCCCTTCTCCATGGAGGCCATGAAGTCCTCGAGGGTGCGACGCACGCGGCGCTTGGCCAGCTGGGCGGCACGCTCACGCGACTCACGCTGCTCGGCGATCTGACGGGCGATCCGGTCGTCCTCGACCACGAGGAAGTTCTGACCGGCACCCGGCACACCCGAGAGACCGAGGACCATCGCCGGACGCGCGGGCAGCGCCTCCTCGATGTTCTCGCCGTTCTCGTCGAGCATCGCGCGGACACGACCGTAGGCCGGACCCGCGACGAGCGAGTCGCCGACGCGGAGCGTTCCGCGCTGGACCAGGACCGTGGCAACCGGACCACGACCACGGTCGAGGTGGGCTTCCACCACGAGACCCTGGGCGTCCTGGTTCGGGTTGGCACGCAGGTCGAGCGACGCGTCAGCCGTCAACACGATGGCCTCGAGCAGCTTGTCGAGGTTCAGCGAGGCACGGGCCGAGACGTCGACGAACATGGTGTCGCCGCCGTACTCCTCGGGCACCAGGCCGTACTCGGTGAGCTGACCGCGCACCTTGGTCGGGTCCGCCTCCGGCTTGTCGATCTTGTTGACCGCGACCACGATCGGAACGCCGGCCGCCTTGGCGTGGTTCAACGCCTCCACGGTCTGCGGCATCACGCCGTCGTCGGCCGCGACCACGAGTACCGCGATGTCCGAGGACTTCGATCCGCGGGCACGCATGGCGGTGAACGCCTCGTGACCCGGCGTGTCGATGAAGGTGATCAGTCGGTCGTTGCCGTCCACCTCGGTGTGCACCTGGTACGCACCGATGTGCTGGGTGATGCCACCCGCCTCACCAGCGACGACGTTCGCAGATCGCAGAGCGTCGAGGAGCTTCGTCTTACCGTGGTCGACGTGACCCATGACGGTCACGACCGGCGGACGGACCGCGAGGTCCTCCTCGCTGCCCTCGTCGGCACCGAACTCGAGGTCGAAGCCCTCGAGCAGCTCGCGGTCCTCGTCCTCCGGCGAGACGACCTGAACGACGTAGTTCAGCTCCTCGCCGAGCAGCTCGAGGGTCTCGTCGCCCACCGACTGCGTGGCCGTGACCATCTCGCCGAGATGGAAGAGCATCTGCACCAACGAGGCTGCGTCGACGCCGACCGTGTCGGCGAAGTCCGTCAGCGAGGCGCCGCGCGACAGGCGAACCGTCTCGCCGTTGCCCTTGCGGACGCGCATGCCGCCGATCGTGGGGGCTTCCATGTTGTCGAACTCTTGGCGCTTCGCCCGCTTCGACTTGCGACCACGACGCGACGGACCGCCGGCACGACCGACGGCACCCTGCGTCGAGCCACGACCACCGGCACCGGGACGGCCACCGGGGCCGCCCGGGCGACCCGGAGCGCCACCGCCACCGGGAGCACCGGCACCACCGCCGCCAGGACCGCCGCGGAAGCCACCGCCACCGCCCGGAGCGCCCGCGCGACCGGGGGCACCAGTGCGACCGCCGGGGCCGGGACGGCCGGGAGCACCGGCGCGGCCTGCGCCGGGGCCGAACTGGCCGGGTGACTTGGGCATCATCGCCGGGTTGGGGCGCGGCATGCCGGGACGACCCGCGGAGCCGCCCTCACGAGCGGCCGGCGGACGGGGCATGCGCTGGTCGCCACCCGCGGCCGGCGGCTGCGCCGGTGCGGGACGACGGCCCATGCCCTGGGTCGACGAGAACGGGTTGTTGCCCGGACGCGGAGCGCCGGGACGCGGGGCCGGACGAGCAGCCGGAGCGGCCGCTGCCGCGGCAGGTGCCTCGGGCTCGGCGGGCTTCTCCTCGACGGGCGCGGGGGTCTCGACGACCGGAGCCGGCTCGGGCTCGGGTTCGGGCGCCACCCGCGGGCCGGGGCGGGGGCCGGGCGTCGCTGCCTTCTTGGCGGGCGTCGCCTCTACAACGGCTTCCTCGGCGCGAGCCTCGGCAGGTGCCTCGGCCGCGGGGGCCTTGGCTGCTGCGGTCTTGCGTGCCGGCTTGGCGGCGTCGGCGGCTTCCTTCTTCGCGAGAAGGGCTGCGCCGTGGGTGTTCTTGAAACGCTGAACAACGGGGGGCTCGATGCCGGACGACGCCGACTTGACGAACTCCCCCATCTCGGTAAGGAGCTGCAGGACGTCCTTGCTCGGGACGCCGTACTCCTTAGCGAGTTCACTTACTCGGACCTTGGCCACGTGTTTCCTCCTGGTCCGAGTCCCGAGTACGGGTTGTTCGGACCGCTAGTTGGGTGTTGAGCTCATTGCGAAGTACTCATCGAGTGCTCATGAGCTTTAGCTCCAATTCCTGGTCATGTTTCACATCTCTGCTTCAGGTGATGCTGATTGCTCGAGATACGTCCGCAGCTCGCTCAGTGACAACGACCCCTCGGTGTGCCGCAAGGCACGCCCGAATGCACGTCGTCGCTCAGCCAGAGCCAGGCACGCCAGCGTGGGGTGGAGGTAGGCACCTCGCCCCGGCGCGGTTCCTCGCGGATCGGGCACGACCGCCGCTGAGGCGTCCGCGTCCGTTCCCCGAACAACCCGGAGTAACTCGACTTTGGTGGCCCGCTCCCTGCATCCGACACACGTACGCGTCGTCTCGTGCTGGGTTGGGGTGATCACCGACGGGCAAGTCTATATGTCAAGCCTCGTCGGACCGAATATCGATCCGCCAACCCGTCAGGCGCGCCGCGAGCCGAGCGTTCTGGCCCTCCTTCCCGATCGCCAGCGAGAGCTGGAAATCGGGCACCACGACGCGGGCGGCCTTGGCCGCCGCGTCGACCACGGTCACGCTCGTGACGCGGGCCGGGCTCAGCGCGCTGGCGATGAACGTGGCCGGGTCGTCGGAGAAGTCGACGATGTCGATCTTCTCGCCGTGCAGCTCGTTCATCACGTTGCGGACCCGCTGACCCATCGGTCCGATGCAGGCACCCTTGGGGTTCACGCCCTCGACGTTGGAACGCACCGCGATCTTGCTGCGGTGGCCGGCCTCGCGCGCGATCGCGACGATCTCGACCGAGCCGTCGGCGATCTCGGGGACCTCGAGCGCGAACAGCTTGCGCACCAGGTTCGGGTGCGTGCGCGACAGCATGACCTGCGGGCCCCGCATGCCGCGGCGGACGGTCACCACGAGCGCCTTGATCCGGGATCCGTGCGAGTAGTCGTCACCGGGCACCTGCTCGCCGCTG
>JBQCDC010000001.1:0-9410 GCA_051961575.1 Marmoricola sp. | reverse complement strand
GAGGAGATCTTGCCCTGGTGCAGCAGGATGTACGGGTCCTCGAGGACGGCTTCCATCGACTCGGCGTCGGTCACGAAGTACGGCGACAGGTAGCCCTTGTCGAACTGCATGCCCTCGGTGAACTCCAGCTCGGTGCCCATGGTGTTGGACTCCTCGACGGTGATCACGCCGTCCTTGCCGACCTTGTCGAAGGCCTGCGCCAGCAGGTCGCCGATCTGCTCGTCACGGCTGGAAACCGTCGCGACCGCGGCCATGTCGTCACGCGACTGGACCTCGCGGGCAGCGCCGCTCAGCTCGTCGATGACGGCCTTGACAGCGGTGTCGATGCCGCGCTTGAGGCCCATCGGGTTCGCACCCGCGGCCACCGCACGTAGACCCTCGTGCACCATCGCCTGGGCGAGCACGGTGGCCGTGGTGGTGCCGTCACCGGCGACGTCGTTCGTCTTGGTGGCGACTTCCTTGGTCAGCTGCGCACCGAGGTTCTCGAACGGGTCGTCGAGCTCCACGTCACGAGCAACGGTCACACCGTCGTTCGTGATGGTGGGCGCGCCCCACTTCTTGTCGAGGACGACGTAGCGGCCCTTGGGGCCGAGCGTCACCTTGACCGCGTTGGCGAGCGCGTCGACGCCTCGCTCCAGCGACCGCCGAGCGTTCTCGTCGAACTCAAGAATCTTTGGCATTTGCTTTTCTCCCTAAAGACTTCGGTGACCCACACAGGGGTGATCTGGCGCCCGACTGGCAAGGCGGAGAAGGGAGCGGTACTAGAGGTACCGCGACTGCCGACAACGCAGTCCAGTCGGGATGCCAGGTCAGCCCACTACGGCGAGGATGTCCCGGGCAGAAAGAATCAAGTACTCCTGGCCACCGAACTTGATCTCGGTGCCGCCGTACTTGCTGTAGATGACCTTGTCGCCGACGGCGACGTCGAGTGGGACGCGGTTGCCGTTGTCGTCGATGCGGCCGGGACCGATGGCCAGGACCTCGCCCTCCTGGGGCTTCTCCTTGGCGGTGTCCGGGATGACCAAGCCGGAGGCAGTGGTCTGCTCGGCTTCGAGCGTCTTGACGACGATCCGGTCCTCGAGGGGCTTGATGTTGATCGACACTTCTGATCGACCTCCACTTTCGCAGTGTGTTGGTGGCTAAGTAAGAGTGGGACCTGAGGCCCCGCATTGCTGGCACACTCAGGGCGAGAGTGCCAACGCAAAACTAGCACTCGGGGCAAACGAGTGCCAGACGGGGCACGGCCGCGAGAGGAGCAGGATGGACGTCTCTACCCTGGAGTGGCTGCTGACATCCGAGGGGCAGGCTTTGCTCGCTCGCGCGACCGAGCTCACCGCCTCCCCCGATACCCAGGAGCTGAGCGTCGGCGCCACCCTTCGCCGCGATCACTCGGGCGATCAGGTGGCCGCGGCGCTCACGCAGGTGGATCTCCGTCGTCGTGCCGTCGCCAAGTTCGGCGACGACGCCGCGCGGATGTACTGGACTCCGGACGGCCTTGAGCAGGCCACGCGCCGCACGGTGGCCGAGCACCGAGCCGGGCGGCTTCGGGCCGCGCAGTTGGAGACCCTTATCGACCTCGGCTGTGGGGTGGGTGGCGACCTGATCGCAGCTGCTCGTGCCGGGCTCACCGTTGTCGGCATCGACATCGATCCGGTTCGCGTCGCCGTGGCTCAGGCCAACCTCGACGCCCTGGGCCTCGGCGGCGCGGTGGCGGAGCGCGATGCGACCAGCATCGACCTCTCCCCCTTCGACGTCGCCTACGCGGACCCCGCACGCCGATCGGGCCGCGGCCGCACCTTCAACCCGGACGACTGGAGCCCGCCGTGGAGCCTGGTCGAGGAGCTGCTTGCGCGCGACTCGTGCGTGAAGGTCGCGCCCGGCATTCCGCATGAGCTGATCCCCGAGGGTGTCGAGGGCGAGTGGGTCAGCGACCAGGGCGAGGTCAAGGAGGCGGCGCTGTGGTCGGGCCGCCTGAGCAGCACCCGGCGGCGGGCCACGGTGATCGGGCACGGCGGACTCGCGACGCTGACCGACGAGGACGAGGCATCCGACGAGGTCGGCCCCATGGCCGAATACCTCTACGAGCCGGACGGCGCGGTCATTCGTGCGGGCCTCGTGCAGGCCGTGGCGGCCGGGGTCCGCGGCAGCCTCATCGACCCGCACATCGCCTACGTCACCTCACCCGATGCCTACCTGACGCCCTTCGCGAAGACCTACGAGGTCCTCGAGGAGCTTCCGTACCGGACCAAGGCGCTCCGGGCGGCATTGCGCGAACGTGGGATCGGGCGCTTGACGATCAAGAAGCGCGGGGTCGCGGTGGTCCCCGAGACTCTTCGCCGCGAGCTGGCGCCGCAAGGTGACAACGAGGGCACGATCGTCATGACGCGGGCCAACGGCGAGGGCCGCTGTTGGCTGGTCCGCCCCTTCGCATAGCGCGAGCCGTCACTACTCACGCGCGAGCGGTCAGCTCCATCGTCTGACGACCTCGCGCGATGCGTTCGCGTTCCGTCTTGATCACGAGGTCGTGCAGCTCGCGGTTGTCTCCGAAACGGAAGCGGTTGGGCACGATGCGCTGGGACCGTCGGACAGCCGAGGTCACCGCAGCGAACGCCAACTCGTGCGCCGGTGTCCAACGCAGGCCGTAGAGGTCGCGGACCTCGGGCGGCAGCAAGCCGCGGACGACCAGGTTCGTGGCGGTGATTCCGGGGCGCAGCGCCAGCGGAACCGGCATGTCCTGCGCGATCGCTCGACCGACGATGCGCGCCTCGTCGGTCAGGTGCATGCGGCCGCCACGGATCCAGGACCATAGCCACTCGTCGAAGTCGATCACGGTCGTGGGCGCGGCGGACCGCGGCATGCCGAAGAGCTCGCCGAATCTCACCCAATCGGCCCAGAGATCCTCGCGTTCGCCGATGGAGAGAGGTCGGACCAGCGCCTCGAAGCAGACCCGGGACGAGTCCGCCAGCATCGCCATCGTCCAGAACATCAGCTCGGGATCGAAGGCGTCGTATCTCGTCCCCGCCGGAAAGGTGCCCTCGTCGCGCTGCAGCTCACCATTGACGTGCTGGTGCAGCGAATCGACGGCGCGCAGCAACCGATCGGCCTCGGCCTTCGATCCGAAATAGATCACCTCGAAGGCCTTGGCAGTCCGCGCCAGTCGCTCGAACGGACGCTCCTTCGCCCCCGTTCGATCCGACGTGCCCACGTACGGGACCGGATGCGTGGCTCCGATGATCAGCGCACGCTGGCCGTAGGTGTGTCCGACCGCGCGATGCGACTGCACGAAGCGAAGCATCGAGCTCGGAGGGAAGTAGCCGTCCGCCATTTCCGCAGACTAATCCCGTCCGCGGTTCGCGCTAGAGGAGGACGTGCTCCACGGGCAGCGACGAATCGGCTGGTAGACCGAGGTCGGAGGGTGCTCGACGCCGCGCCACCATCGTCGATCCGAGTGCCGCCACCATCGCGCCGTTGTCCGTGCACAAGCCGGGGCGGGGCACCCGGACCTGAATCCCATGGCGAGCCGCTCGTTCCTCGGCCAGCACGCGGAGCCGCGAGTTCGCTGCGACACCGCCACCGATGACCAGGCAGTCGATGTTCGAGTCCAGAGCGGCATCGATCGCCTTGCGCGTCAGGACGTCGCACACCGCCTCCTGGAACGAGGCGGCGACGTCCGCCACCGGTACCGGCTCGCCCGCGTCGGCTCGCGCCTGGACCCATCGCGCCACCGCGGTCTTCAGACCCGAGAAGGAGAAGTCGAAACGGTGCCGCTCGAGGTCGCGTCGCGAGCTGAGGCCTCGCGGGAAGTCGATCGTGATGGATCCGTCAGCGGCTGCCCGATCGATGTGGGGACCGCCGGGGAACGGCAGGCCGAGCACTCGGGCGACCTTGTCGAACGCCTCGCCCGCAGCATCGTCGATGGTCGATCCGAGTTGGACCACGGACTCGGTGATGTCGTCGATCTTGAGCAGGGACGAGTGTCCGCCAGACACCAGCATCGCCAGGCAGCGCTCGGGCAGCGGTCCGTGCTCGAGCTGGTCGACGGCGACGTGAGCGGCAAGGTGGTTGACCCCGTAGATCGGCTTGTCGAGCCCGATCGCGAGCGCCTTGGCCGCACCGACTCCGACGAGCAGCGCCCCGGCCAGACCTGGCCCGGCCGTCACGGCGATCGCGTCAACATCCGAAGGCGCGATGCCGGCAGTCTCACAAGCCCGTTCGATCGTCGGAACCATCGCCTCGAGGTGCGCGCGAGCAGCGACCTCGGGCACTACCCCACCAAACCGCGCGTGCTCATCGACGCTCGACGCGACCGCATCCGCCAACAGCGTGTGCCCACGAACGATGCCCACACCGGTCTCGTCACACGACGTCTCGATCCCCAGAACCAACGGCTCAGTCACCAGCTGCACCCCTTCGCTACCGGCAGGCGCATGACGATCGCGGTAGCGCCATCGCGGTAGTACCGCGGGCGCCGATCGATCTCGACGAATCCGTGGGCGGCGTACATGGCGAGGGCCGCCGCATTGCCCTCGCGGACCTCCAGCAACAACCGCTGCGTGCCCTCCCGGCGCGCCAGGACCAAGGCGTGCTCGAGCAGTTGGGACCCGATTCCCGACCGTCGCAGGCCCGTCGTCACGCCGATCCGCTGAAGCTCGGCGATGTCGTCGACGCAGGAGACAACCGCGTAACCGACGACGCCCGAGTCCCCTTCCGCCACCAGGTAGCTCACCGTCGGAACCGCTCCCGACAACCCATCCGCGACCAGGGCGCGACTCCACGCATCGGCGCCCTCGCACTCGTCCTCGAGCGCAACCAGCGCATCGAGATCATGAACCCGGGCAGCTCTGACCTGCATCACGACACCCGCTTCGGCTGGCCGGGCGCGACCGCATCCGGCCGGCGCAAGTAGAGCGGCTCGGGCGGCAGCGACTCGACCCGCCCCTCGGCCACGAGTCGGCACAGCACACCCGCGTCGGGAAAGCCGACGTCGATCGCGTGGGGAAAGGCGTGCGGGTACAGAGCGGTGCCCTGGCCCGCCACGGGCAGCTCGGTAGCCAGCACGTCCGGTTTGTCCACGACCGGCCCTTCGACCCTGACACCGCGGTGATAGCGCGCGAAGTACACCTCTTTGCGACGCGCATCCGAGGCCACCGCGAAGTCCGCGAAGCCGCCGAGCACCTCCGTCGCCGCCATCACGTCGAGCGTGCACACCCCCTGCACCGGAACGCCCAAAGACCACCCCAGGGTCCGCGCGGTGACCAGCCCGACCCGGAGCCCTGTGAACGGCCCCGGCCCGACACCCACGGCGATCGCGCCGATGTCAGTGCGCGCAGCGCCCGCATCCGCCAGAGCGGCGGCGATCCCGGGGCCAAGCAGCTCGCCGTGGCGCATGGCCACGTCGCTGTCCGATCGCCCGACCACCCGGTCGTCGTGCCACAGCGCGACCGTGACCCTCGGCGTAGCGGTGTCGAATCCCAGCAACATCAGAGCGCGTCCTCGGCAGGACTCAGGGCCGCAATGTGCTCGAAGCCGACGTCAGCCCACCGAGCACCGAGGCGGCGAACCGCCACCGAGCGCGATCCGTCGTCGTCGCTGCGAAGAGCGATCTCCAACCGATCGTCGCTCAGCTGCTCGGCGATGCCTTCACCCCACTCGACCACTGTGACCGCGGTGTCGAGGTCGGTGTCGAGATCGAGATCGTCGAGCTCGGCGCTGTTCGGCAGTCGATAGGCATCGACGTGCACCAGCACCGGCCCCGCCACCAACGACGGATGCGATCGGGCGATCACGAACGTGGGCGAGGTGATCGGGCCGCGCACGCCGAGCCCCTCACCGAAGCCTTGCGTGAAGGTCGTCTTGCCGGCGCCGAGGTCGCCCGAGAGCAGCACGACGTCACCCGGACGCGTGAGCGCGGCGATCTCGCGCGCGAGCTTGTGGGTGTCGTCGACCGAGGCGAGCGTTCCGGACAGCGGGGCGGCGCGCACCATCTGCAGTCGTGGTCCGTCTCGCTCGACCTCGACATAGCCCTGGCCGACCCAGAAGTGAACGGTCGCGGGCAACTCGGCCCGAGCCTCGAGGACGAGCCGGTCGTAACCCTCCCGCGCAGCATGATGCGCGGCCGCATTGGTGAGCGCGTGGGCGATGCCGTGCTCACGGAACTCGGCAAGCACGCCGACCCGACGCAGCCACAGGCGCGCGCCCTCCGGCGCGAAGAGCAGCGAGCCGACCGCTACGCCGTCATGCTCGGCGACCAGGCCGCCGGACGCGCGCAAAGCCGCAGCGACCGTCTCCTCGGTCTCCAACAGGGCGGTGGCCGGCGGATCGAGGACGGGACGCGTCGCGAAGGACCGATGGATGAGGTCGACGATCAAGCCAGCATCGCCCACGTCCGCTGCGCGGACGACGAGAGAGTCGCTCATTCGTTGATCCACCGGCGAGTGGCGCGACCCTGCATCCGCGTCACGATCTCGTAGGCGATCGTGTCGCACCAGCGCGCCCAGTTCTGAGCGGTCGGGCCACCATCGGCGCCATCGCCGAAGAGCACCGCCACGTCGCCCGGAAGAGCCGTTCTCGGCCCGACCACGAACTGATCCATGCACACGACTCCGAGAATCGGAACGCGCTCACCCTTGAGCTGGACCTCGGCGCGCGACGACGCGGCCCGCGGAATCCCGTCGCCGTAACCCAGCGGAACCAGAGCGACGGGCATGTCCTCCGGCGCCACGAAGGTGTGCCCGTAGGACACGCCCGCGCCCTGCTCGAGCTCCTTGTTCATGACCACGGTGGCCTGCACCGTCATCGCGGGGGTGATGCCGAGCTCCTGCTCGGTGACCACGTCGGGAGCAGGGCTGAGGCCATAGGTCGCGATCCCGAAGCGCACCAGGTCGAAGCGCGAGCTCGGTCGCACAAGAGCCGCAGCCGAGTTGGCGAGGTGGCAGATCTCCGGCTGAAGACCGGCGGCACGAGCAAGGTCGACCGCCTCGCGGAAGGCCTGCTCCTGGGCGTCGTTGGCCGGATGCTCCGGCTCGTCCGAGCAGGCGAAGTGCGACCAGAGGCCGGTCACGACGACATCGTCGGCGTTGGCCGCCGCATCGATGAGGTCCTGCCAGCCCGACCTCGGAGCTCCCCCACGAGAAAGGCCGGTGTCGAACTTCAACTGCAGTCGCGCTGTGGCGCCGACCTCGCGAGCCGCCTCCGCGATCGCCGCGACGTCGGTCGGCGTGTAAGCGGTGACATCGACGTCGGCGGCGATGAGTGGGCGATAGTCGGCGTCCGGGGCGGCCAGCCAGCAGAGGAGACGGCCGGTGTCACCAGCGGCACGTAGAGCCAGCGCCTCGGCCAGGGTCGCGACGCCCACCCAGGCGACGCCGACCTCGCGCGCCGCTCGAGCGACTTCGACCATGCCGTGGCCGTAACCATCCGCCTTGACGACCGCCATGACCTCAGTGCCCGCGAGCTCGCGCAGGCGGCGCAGATTGCCCCTGATCGCTTCGAGGTCGACGACGATCTCGGCAAGAGGGGGTTGAGCGCTCATGGTGGGCCTATCTTCCCATCCCGGCCACGGAGTGAGGGGCTCTGAGGTCTCAGCAGAGTGGTAACGCGGGATGAGAGTGTGCGCCGAATCCACTAGACGCTCAGGTCATGAGGGCATCTGACGACTGCGGGGATGGTGGCTGCGCCGACTACGCCGTCGGGGTCTCAGCACCTACCCTCGGGCGCATTCCACACATGACCCGTCCCGGCAACGACCTCAGTACCCAACATCGAGACCACATACCGCCAGCCCCGAGTCGGCGACGACCACAGAATGCGACCAGCCGGCGACTTGACGACCAGCGCTCCCGTGTCGAGCAGCGTCAGATAAGAGTTCGGAGTATGCGTATTGGTGTGCCACGCGAGCCGCGTCGAGTTCGGGCACCGGGCGACGAAGTCCCCGTTCGTCTGCATGACCGACACGGTCACTGTGTTGTAGGGGACCATGGGCCGCCCCTGGTTGCAACCGTCGCAGGCCCAGTCGTACGTAGCCTGGATGAGGCGACCGCCAGGAGGCAAGCGATCGCCTCCACCCAGCGCATAGATGCCGCTGTTGCTGGCCCAGACTCGCGCGCCGCTCGAGGTGAGAAGCGCCAATCGGCCGTTGTTCTGCAGGGTCGCGCGCGTGACGCCCTTGCCTTCGGTGTTGGCCGACCACAGCACGTGTCCAGCAGGAGTGATCAGCACCAGGTTTCCGTGGGCACGCAGGGCCAACTCCAAGTGCGCGTTGCTGGCCATGTGGTAGGTCGACTGCCTCCAGCTCGGGCCTGCTTCGACGGAGAGGGTCCCGGCTGGTTCGTTCGTGGCGTGAACGTTCTGGTCGATCGCGGCGTCGTTGGCGTCGACGTTGAGTACGAAGTGGCCGTTCGGCGACGTCAACTTCGAGCAGGTTGTCCCGGCGGTGATGTGCTGACCCAGGTTCAGAGAAGCGGACGGACATGTCGAACCCTGCCCGGGAGAGGCGCTCCCGAGCACTACGGTCGTCACCCCAACGAGCAGTGTGATGACCAGGGGCGCTCCGACGCGACGTCGATGTTTCATGCGGCTCCCGTTCGCGATGTCGAGCGCAAGTGTCCCACTCCGTTCGGCGGATGTACACGAGCGCTCCGCCGCACGCTCATGCAGTGCCCGGAGCCAGCACGTCGATTGCTCCACCGGATCCTTCGCTTCCGACGATCCAAAAGACCAGGCTGTCCTACCTCGTCGGGGCAGCGGCAGATTAGGTGGTCCGGTTGAAGCCGCTCAGGAGTGCATCAGCATCCACCCAGATGGCTTCCTTCAGATTCTCGATTAGCTCGCCGTGCGGCAGGTTCTCGAAGAAGATGTCGTTGATACTGCCCATGCCGCCGTAGGCGCGCTTCACCCGTTCGAGGCCGCGGCCATCACCCGTCCGCACCTCCACCTCACACGTGGCCATCCAATCTGCCCAGAACGCCAAGTCAGCGCTGCGAAGAAGCGGCTGGATTTCGACAAGGTTGGCCAGAAGGCGCATATAGCGAGGTTCAGCCTCCGAGCGATCCATCCGACCACTCTAGGCGGCGAAGCGTCCTATCGAGGCTCCTGACCGAGCACCGCCACCGCCCAGCCACGTGTCGACGACTTGCTGATGCAGCACCGTCACCGATGTCCCCGGACGCAGCGCCGACCAATCGGCTGATACTCATACTTGTATTCGAACATATGTTTGATATAGTGAGGGCATGCCCTCTCCTACCGCCCTCCAGACAGCCGTAACTGCTGTCGAGGGTGCCCGGGAGCTGACCGCGATCCCCTGGGACGAGATCGACGGTCCCGAGGCTGTAGCCATGGCCGAGGCGATCTGCGCGGCCAAGACGTACCTGGATGCGGCGTTGCTCCGGACCATAGAGCGGATCGAGGAC